>NZ_CDXDOS010000244.1:0-5061 GCF_978021245.1 Frankia sp. CoBUL1 | reverse complement strand
GGTGGCCCGGAGCCGCTGGTGCCGACAGATCTGACCTGATGCGGTGGCCTCGGCCGATGGCCGGGACGCCTACTGTTTGCGCCGCCGATAGTGCTCCACGATCCAGGCGTCTACCTCTCGCTTGCGCCAAACCCGGGTGCCTTTGGCACCGCTACCCATCGGCGCGTTGATGACCTGCAAGGGCGCCGGAAACCGGGAGTCCTTGCGTGTCCAGTAGTCCACCGCCTGGCGAGTGATCTTGAGTTGGAACGCGATGTCCCCGATGCCGACCAACTGCTCACCGTCGTCCACGCGGAACATCGTAACCACTTTGCTCTTCCTCAAGAACCTCTCTAGGGTCTAATTTGCTGAGTAGCAAATAGATGGAGGAGGAAACCATGCCCCCCACCCCGCGCCGCCTGGATGAGGTCCGGGCACTGTTAGACCGGGACGAGGACTACGACGAAGATCCGGTCGGCGATCCGCCGATCACGGTGAGCCGCTACCGGGCGTCGATACGGGCGGTCCTGGCCGCCCGGGTACCGGAGCCCGGGATACTCGCTTCTGCCTGGTCCCAGCGGGAGACGGATGCCTTCCTGGCGGGAAGCCGGGCGACCCTGCGCCTGGTCGTCGAGATAATCGGGCACGCCCTGGCGGCGGCACCCACCGGAGACGGCAGCGGCGGCGTAGATTGACCGGCGGCGAGCGGGCGGCCAGGCGGCCGGGTGGCCGCCCGCTCGGTAGCATGCCGGCGGCCATCGGGAGTAACAAGCACACTCCGGGCAGCCCGCCGAACAACGGCAGGTCCTAACCCGTACCCGGCCGGAGTCCAATCCCGCATCCAATCCTGCAAACGATTCACCCGAAGCACTGTCGGGATCGCGACACCAGACCGCGGCACCAGGCCGTATCCCGCGCCGGGACCTCGGTTGCGAACAACCTGCGCCACACGAGGGGAAGATCATGGGGGCCACAGAGCCGCGCGACGACGAACTGTTCGACGACGAACGCGAGATCGGTTGGGGTGACGAGTCATTGTCCGAGGAAGAGGACCCGGACATCGAACGACTCCTCGCCGATCTTCCACCGCACCACGTCGACCGCTGATCCGGCGGCGAACCCACTCGTCACCACCACCCCCCGCCAGCAGGGCGAGAAAGTGCGCCACTCGGCACTTTCCGGGCGCAATTATGGGGCGCCGGGTGCGGTTTGCCAGGAACGATCCGGGCCGGGTACCCAGCCAGCGGGGCGGCGTCCGCGCAGTTAGGCAGGACGTGAACGGGCAACCCGAGCCTGTCCTGGAGGACCCGCGCCGCTGATACCGCACGGGCGGTGAATTCTCACTCACGGTGATAATTGTGGGACATGTCACCGCCGGGAGGAGCCTCGGTTCGAATTCCAGTCGGCGGTTGGCGCCGGTATCTCACCGAATCCCAATCCGACGACCGGCTCCGGCCCAGGTACCGTAGGGGGGTACCTGGACGGGAAGGCGCGATGGATGCACGGCTACACCAACACCAAGGACGATTACACCGCTCGGCTTCGCCGCATCGAAGGCCAGGTCCGGGGGCTACAGCGCATGATTGCCGAGGACAAGTACTGCATCGACATCCTCACCCAGGTCTCGGCGACGACCCGGGCGTTACAGTCGGTCGCCCTCGGGCTCCTCGAGGACCATCTGACGCACTGCGTGACGCACGCCGCCGCCGAAGGCGGTCCGGTGGCCGACGAGAAGATCCGGGAGGCGTCGGCCGCGATCGCGCGGCTCGTTCGGTCCTGACCACGGCTGTTGCGGTGAAGGCTGTTGCGGTGAGACGACGGACATCGCTTTCGAGGTTCGTCGAGGTCCCCGGGTCGGGTGCTGCGCAGGTCATCCTCGCCTGTTCACCTTCACGGAATATGCCTCCTGGATCTCGCAGGTTACGCCGGACGGCCCCGGACCGGAGCCGTCCGGATGGCGTCGGCCGGGTAGCGTCGGCCGGGTGACGAGCGAGACCGACGGCACCGCGGTGCCCGCCAACGGTGCGGTCGACCGCACCGCGTCGGTGCAACGGATCTGGCTGGACGACCGGTCCTGGGTCGACGTCACGCGCGGATGGCTACGCGAGGCCGACCAGCTGTATGAGACCCTGCATGCCGAGATCCCCTGGCGACAGGGAACCATGTGGCGTTACGAACGCCACGTCACCGAACCACGGATGAGCGCCTGGATCCCGCGGGGTCGGCCGGTCGCCTTTCCCGCCCTGCTCGACGCCTACCGGACCCTGCGGCGGACCTACGGCGTGGAGTTCGACGGCTTCGGCCTGTCGCTGTACCGGGACGGAGCCGACGGCGTCGCCTTCCACCGGGACCGCGAGATGCGCTGGCTCGACGACACGGTGATCGCCATCCTCACCCTCGGTGCCCGGCGACCGTTCCTGATCAAGTCTCGCCACCTGCCACCCGGCCGACGGATCCTCAACGACCCGGAGGCATCCGGCGCTCGCGACCTCTCCCCGGCCGGCGGTGATCTGATCGTGCTGGGAGGTCGGGCCCAAGCCGACTGGCTGCACGCGGTGCCCAGGGTCCCGGAGCACGTCGCCGGACGCATCTCGGTCCAGTGGCGATGGACGTCCCGGACCGGCCGCCCGGAACAGGGCCCCGGTTACGGCGCCGCGCGCCACTTCTCGCGATAGCCGCCGTCTGCCGGCTCCCCGAGGCATCCTCACCCGCCCTCACCCGCGGCACCACCAGCAGCAGGCCGGACATCACGAGGAACGCGACCAACCCGGCCGGTCACAGGGCGGGTCAGTCACCGGGCGGGTCGTAGTGCCGGTGACCGAGGTAGGTCCGCCACTGCTCCCGATTGATGCGGCCCTCGGCCCTGGCACAGATCTCGTCCTCGGCTGCGAGCAGGTCGAGCTGCCAGAGACGGACGGCGTCACCGGCCACGACTGCGAGGACGCCCTCATGTCCCGGAGGTCCGAAGACCGTCGCCGTCGGCGCGGTGCCGACCGGCAGGGTGGCCCGCTGCACCGGCCGGGATGGTGAGCGCATGTCCCAGAGTGTTACCTGACCGGCCGGGGTACTGACAGCGAGGACCCGCCCGTCGGCGGAGAGCGCGATCGAACCGGCCTGGCCTGGTCGGCTCGCGATGGCGGTGAGGCGGTGCAGTCCCCGGGGGCTGTCCAGCCCATAGATCTCCGTCAGCGAGCCGCCGTCGGAGGTACTCGCCACGGCGAACCACCGGCCGTCCGGGCTGACGAGGAGCTTGCGGACAGTGGCGGGGGCGGTCAGCTGGGCCCGGCGGCGCGGTTGCCCGGCAGCGGTCACATCCCAGACGGAGAGATGGCCTACCCCCCCGACCGCGAGCGAGTCGCCGTCGGGGGTGAAGGCGAGGCTGGTGACCTCCGCCGGCTGGGGCAGCTCGGCGAGGGCGCGAGGATTCTGCGGATGGCCGATGTCCCAGAGACGGACGACGCGATCGGCGCCCGACGAGGCCAGGGTCCGACCATCCCCGCTCACCGCAACGCTCGCCACCGCACCCGTGTGTCCCCGCAACTCGGCGAGCAGACTCACCCGTTGACCGGTATTGATCGCCGACTGGAGGTCACCGTCGTCCGTGGACCCGGGCTGGGCCAGCCGCCATAACCGGATCACCCTGTCCGTCCCCGCCGCCACCATGATCGTGGACGCCCGCACACCCGTGGCCGGACCGGATGCGGGTATCAGCGCGACGGCGAGCAGGCCCTTCACCGCGGCAGCCGAGGCGACCCCGGCCGCGAGGGGGCTGCGGTCCCCCATGGCCGCGGCCACCGCGGGCAGGTCGGTGATGTAGCGCACCCGGCCAGGGCCGATGATGTTCCACACCGACCCGCCGAAGTCACCGACGATGATCAGATATCGACCATCCGGGGTGATCAGCAGATCGCGGATCGCTCCCGTCGCCGGCCCGATCTGCCGGATGCTCGCATTGACCAGCGCCTCCGCCGCAGCCGAGGTCGGAGCCATGCGGTAGGCCGAGACGGCGAGTTGGCCGGCGAGATCCGGTTCCCGGTCGAGAAGGCGCATCGCGCCACGGGCCGCCTCACGCGACGTGGCCGCCGCGCTGCGCTCCCGCAGCGTATCGACGATCACAACGGTCGAGAGGACGAGCACCGAGACCGCCACGCCGATCGAGAGCACGCGTCGAAGCCACCCGCGGTCCAGGTGATCCCGCGGTGACGATGGTGACGACAAGGCGGAGACATTCCCGGTTCCCTCCTGGACGTAGCTTGCGCGCGCTCTCGCGGCCGCGGTGGGCAGTGGGGCGGACACACCGGCCAGAGCGGCCGACGGACCGGGAGACAACGGACCGGGAGACGACGGACCGGGAGACAACGGACGCATCCGCGGTTCTGCTCCGGTGCGGACGGCGCTGAGGGCGACCGCGGCGGCCGGCGGGACGGCCGTGATCTCCACGGCCGGCCCGGTCCCGAGCAGGGTCACGGTTTCGAGCAGGGTCACGGTTTCGAGCACGGTCACGGTTTCGAGCACGATCTCGAGGCCGTGGATGGCACCGATGGCAGGAGCGGCGAGGTCGCTCGTGCCTACGACCTCCGGTTTCGTCTCGGACTCGACCGTCCGCCTCGTCTGCACCGGGACCAGAGTCTCGATGACACCCGCCGGCAGGGCGAGACGCCGGGTGGGTTCGACCGCAGGCTCCGCCTCGCTTCGTGTCGGATAGGCGATCAGCTGTTCGAGCAGTTCGGCCGCGGCCGGCCGGCGCTTCGGGTCCTTGCGCATCGCCGCCGCGACCAGCTCTCGCAGCTCCGGGCAGAACACGGACAGGTCGGGTTCCGCGTAGACGGCCCGCTGCAGCAGGACCCGGGGCGTTCCGGCACCGAATGGCGGCCGGCCGGTCGCGGCGAACAAAAGCATGCCGCCCCAGGTAAAGACATCCGATGCGACGGTGGCGGTCTGCCCGAGAGCCTGTTCGGGCGTTATGAACGCAAGTGTTCCGATACCGGACGGCGGTCCGCCCGGATTACTGATGCTTACCGCATTCATCGCTCGGAAGAGCCCGAAGTCCACCAGCCGCACTCCCTGCCCGGAAAGAACCAC
>NZ_CDXDOS010000243.1:0-5069 GCF_978021245.1 Frankia sp. CoBUL1 | reverse complement strand
ACGGGACGGCCTAGGGCAGGTCCCGGCGGTCACGCTCAGCGGCTCCCGGCGGACCCGCGCTCTGAGGGCGGCGAGGCGGAAGCCACCCTCGGTGCGACAGGTGTCCACCTCATTTGTCCTGTATCTGTCCTGTATCGACGACCCTGCCGGGTCCCCGGAGCGGGTCGAGGGATGCGCCGGACCGGCCCGCTCGATCCCACCCGCGGGCCGCCAGCGACGGCGGTGGTGCACGGCGCGTGGCGCGCGCCGTAACGCCCTCGTCAGTAGGCTCGCAGGCGTTCTGTGCAGCTCTACGTATCCCAACCCGTAACGACCGCATCCGACTGGACGGACCGTGGATCTTTTCGAATACCAGGCGAAGAAGCTGTTCGCCGAACATGGCGTACCGGTGCCCACCGGGAAGACCGCGACCACCCCCGAGGAGGCCCGCGCGATCGCCACCGAGCTCGGTGGCAGGGTCGTCGTCAAGGCGCAGGTCAAGACCGGAGGCCGGGGCAAGGCCGGTGGCGTCAAGGTAGCCGACGGGCCGGATGACGCCTTCGCGAAGGCGACAGCGATCCTCGGCATGGACATCAAGGGCCACACGGTCCACTCGGTGCTCGTCGAGGAAGCCAGCAACATCGCCGAGGAGTACTACGCATCCTTCCTGCTGGACCGGGCGAACCGCACCTTTCTCGCCATGGCCTCCCGAGAGGGCGGCATGGAGATCGAGGAGGTGGCGGCGACCAAGCCGGAGGCGCTGGCCCGGATTGCGATCGACCCGCTCAAGGGAGTCGACGCGGCCAAGGCTCGCGAGATCGCGGTCGCGGCGAAGCTGCCCGAGGCGGCTCTGGACGGCGCGAGCGAGCTGCTGGCCAAGCTCTGGACCGTGTTCGTCAAGTCGGACGCCACCCTCGTCGAGGTCAACCCGCTGATCCTCACCGGTGACGGCCGGGTCGTCGCCCTCGACGGCAAGGTCAGCCTGGACGACAACGCCGACTTCCGCCACCCGGAGCACGAGGCGTTCGTCGACGTGGCCGCGGTGGACCCGCTGGAGCAGAAGGCCAAGGAGAAGGGCCTCAACTACGTCAAGCTCGAGGGCGAGGTCGGGATCATCGGAAACGGTGCCGGCCTGGTCATGTCCACCCTCGACGTGGTGACCTACGCCGGGGAGGAATTCGGCGGCAAGCGCCCGGCGAACTTCCTCGACATCGGCGGCGGTGCGTCCGCCGAGGTCATGGCGAACGGTCTGTCGATCATCCTTGGTGACCCGGCGGTCAAGAGCGTCTTCGTCAACATCTTCGGTGGCATCACCTCCTGCGACGCGGTGGCCAACGGCATCGTGCAGGCCCTGAAGATCGTCGGCGACGTCAGCACCCCGCTGGTGGTGCGCCTCGACGGCAACAACGCCGAGGAGGGCCGCCGCATCCTGGCCGAGGCGAACCTGCCGGTGGTCAAGCCGGTCGACACGATGGACGGCGCGGCGAAGCTCGCCGCTGAGCTCGCCGCGGCCGCGGCCTGACCTGGGCGAAGGGGATTGCGAACCGATGGCTATCTGGCTTGACGAGAACAGCCGGGTGGTGGTGCAGGGCATCACCGGCTCGGAGGGCAGCAAGCACACCCGCCGCATGCTCGCCGCGGGCACGAACGTCGTCGCCGGCGTGAACGCGCGCAAGGTGGGCCAGCAGGTCGAGGGCGTGCCGGTGTTCGGCTCCGTCGCCGATGCGATGGCGCAGACCGGCGCCAACGTCTCGGTGATCTTCGTTCCGCCTGCGTTCACCAAGGACGCGGCGATCGAGGCGATCGACGCGGCGATCCCACTCGCGGTGGTCATCACCGAGGGCGTGCCGATCCACGACACGACCGAGTTCTTCGCCTACTCCCGGTCCAAGGCGACGACGCGGATCATAGGGCCGAACTGCCCGGGTATCGCGAGCCCCGGTCTGTCCAATGCCGGCATCATCCCGGCCGACATCACCCCCGGCGGGCGCATCGGCCTGGTCAGCAAGAGCGGCACGCTGACCTACCAGATGATGTACGAGCTGCGGGAGTTCGGCTTCTCCACCTGTGTCGGCATCGGTGGCGACCCGGTCATCGGCACCACGCACATCGATGCGCTCGACGCCTTCCAGGCCGATCCGAACACCGACGCGATCGTGATGATCGGTGAGATCGGCGGTGACGCCGAGGAGCGGGCCGCGGCGCACATCGAGGAGAACGTGACCAAGCCGGTCGTCGGCTACGTGGCCGGCTTCACCGCGCCGGAGGGCAAGACGATGGGCCACGCGGGCGCCATCGTGTCCGGTTCGTCCGGTACCGCGCAGGCCAAGAAGGAAGCCTTGGAGAAGGCCGGCGTCCGGGTTGGCAAGACCCCGTCGGAGACCGCCCGGCTGATGGCTGACATCATGCGGTCGTTGTAGGCCTGTCCTGATGCCGAGCCCCCGCGTCCCGCGGGGGCTCGGCATCAGGACAGGTAGGGGTCTCGGCCGCGGGGCTTCGGGACGGACATCTTCCCTTCGCTTCCGACGGCTGCAAGACTCCTGCATCGGTGCATCGACGACTCTCGTCCCCGCACCGACCGACCAGACGAAGTGGGGTTGCCGTCGTGGCACAAATCGGCGGTCGTAGCGTCGCCACCAACGACATCGGGGTGATCGCCTCCGGGGCGGTCACGTTCATCGTGAGCTTCCTGCCGTGGTATTCGGTGAGCCTGGGATTTTTCGGCCGCTCGGCGGAGGCCCACAAGAACGCCTGGGGGCTCGGGTTCAACTCCTGGTTCCCGGTGTTCCTGGTGGTCGTGGTCGCCGGTCTGGTGACGGCGCGCGTCGCCGCCAACGTCCGCATCCCGGACGTTGGTCCGGTCTCGATCCTGTGGATACTGCCAGCCGTCTCGGCATTCGCCGTCTTCCTGCTATTGATCAGATGGATTCGGTTCCCCGATGTGCCGAGCGGGGTGGATGCCGGGCCGAGTTTCGGGTTCTACCTCGCCTTGCTGCTGACGATCGTGCAGACCGTCTTCGGGGTGCTCACGGCGCTGGCGAGCGGAGCGCCCATTCCCGGCCGGCCGGGTGCCCGTCCCACCGGGCCCGGTCAGCCGGGCGCCTGGCCTCCGTATGGTGGTCAGCCGCCTTACGGCCAGCCCTACGGCCAGCAGCCCACACCCGGTTACGGTCAGCCGTCCACGGGGTACGGGCCGCCGCCGGGCTATGGGCCGCCCGCTGGCGGGTATGGGCAGCCGGTCCAGCCGGGCGGATACGGCCAGCCGTCGCAGGGTCATGGTCAGTCGCCCACGGGTTATGGCCAGCAGCCGCCTCCGCCGGGTGGTTACGGCCAGCAGGAGTCTCCTCCCGGTCGTTGATCCGATGCCCCGGCGAGTGGTTCATGACGGTCGCTCGGGGGGATGTGGCGTGGGGGATGCGGTGGGTCGACCTCTCCGGCCAACCATAACTATTCGTCCTACTTCGGGCATTTCCCGCGCCGACGACGGCGTGTTGTCCGCTGAGCCGCGCATCTGCGTGCGAGCGTCCTAACGTGCCCGCCTCCATGCAGCCGCCCCGACTGCCGCGACGCCTCACCGATCGGATCTGGCAGCGGGGCGGACGGCCCTTGGCGGAGGCGGTCGCCGCGTCGGCCGCGGGCCTGATCTTCATCGAATTCGTCGTTCTGGTTGTGTGGGGAGCCGACACCGGCTCCTCCACCGGCTCCTCCACCGGACCCGCCGCGGCTCTGCGCGTCGGAGCCGATCTGTGGCTTGCCGCTCACGGAACGACGCTGCGGCTCCCTGACGGGATCATCGCGTTCCGGCCGTTGGGCCTCGCCCTCTTTTCGCTGGCCGCGGCGCTGAGCGCGGCGCATCGGCGGGCGAGCGCGGCATCACTGCAGTCGCATGCCGTGCTCAACCGGACGCCCCTGGGCCGAGCGTCGCTGAACCGGGTCTCGCTCGGTCGGATGCCGCTGGGCCGGGTGTCGCGGTTGCGGCCCGCGCGGCTCGGCGGAGGGCGCCCCGCCGCTTCGGCATCGGACCCCGGGGACTCCCGCGGGGGCCGATGCCGGTCGGATGGCGCCGCCGGGGTCCCGTGGCGGGCGACGTCATCGGCGTCGTGGGCGCCCAGACTCTCTTCGTCGTGGTCGTCGCGGTCATCGTGCGCACGCATTCGGTACGGCCGACCCCCGGTTCCGCGGCGCTGGGGACGGCCGCGTTCGGGATACCGGCCGCCCTGCTCGGCGCGCTGGCCGGTCGCCATCGGCTGCGCACGGCATGGCGGATGCTGCACGTGATGCTGCGCGTCCCCCTGCTGTCCGGCGCGGCGGCGTTCATGGCGCTGCTGGCGGCCGCCGCGTTCGGGGTCGCGCTGGTGCTCGCGGCGACCGAGCCCGAGGTCGCCGCAGCCGAGCGCTCGCTCGACGTGGGCGCGCTCGGGGGTCTCGGGCTCACGGCGACCCAGCTTGCGCTGCTGCCCAACCTGGTCCTCTGGGGTCTGTCCTACGCCCTTGGACCAGGATTTCGAACGGGTTCGGGTCTGGTCCGGGCGGATGTCGTCCGCCCGGCCGATCTGCCGGACCTCCCGGTGCTGGCGGCTCTTCCGCCGAGCGCGTTGCCCAGGCCCGGGTGGCTTGTGCTGGTGCTGGTGCCCGTCGTGGCCGGAGTCGTGCTTGCTGTCATGGTCCATCGGGCGAGCCTGGGACGCCGCTCCCGGGCTCGCCTCCTGACCGTCCTGCTCGGGGCGGTGGTCTGCGGTGCCCTCGTGGGTCTGGCGGTCCAGGTACCGATGGGACAGGTCGGGACCGTGACGGGTCAGGGCAACCACTATGGTCCTTCGTCCGGATGGCTGTGCGGCCTGATTGCCGGGGGGGAGACCGCGCTTGTCGGACTCCTGTTGATCGGCGGCATCGACCTGGCGGCCCGTCGGGCCGAGCGGCCGTTCGTTGCCGACGACGCGGCGGCGTCCTCATGGTGGCGCCGGCTGCAGCCATCCGGCTCATGGTCGTCAGCCCGGCTGTCACGACGACACCCCTGACTGGCCTCGCGGCCCCGCTGTCGCGGCCTCGTCGAGGTCTGTCGGTCCGCAGCTTCCCGCCCGGCGTGGATC
>NZ_CDXDOS010000242.1:0-5072 GCF_978021245.1 Frankia sp. CoBUL1 | reverse complement strand
CCCCCGGCCGCTGTGTCCCCCGTGGCCACTGTGTCCCCCCCCGGCCACTGTGTCCGCTGTGTCCGGATCGACGAGGATGAAGGACGGCACGAGGTGCGCGTCGTGCTCGCCGACGTCGACGGTGAACGAGCGCAGCGCGCCACCCGCGCCGTCCGCGCCACCCGCGCCATCGGGCAGGACGAGCGTGTTCCCCCAGCCGAGTAGCTCGCCGAGAACGAAACGCACCCAGGCCGCCTGGCCGCCGGCGGGATCGTCCAGCCAGGCGGTGTGCTCCCGGCGCAGGCGTTCCCGGGTCTTCTTCTCCAGCGGGTCGAGCGTCGGCCAGACCCGCCGGAGCACGGGCAGGCTGAGGAACGGCCCGCTGACCTCGATGAGGCTCAGCCATTCGCGGTGCTGCGCGGAGCCGTCCGGCGCGGGCGGCCGGCGCCGACCGCCACCGCTGCCGCCACCGCTGCCGCGACCTCCGGGGATGCCCCGGCCCCGCGTGGTGGCACCCACGGTACTCATCGCGCCTCCTCCGCTGCCGGCACGACCAGGACAACCGCGACGGGGAACTGGTGCTGCCCCGGGTCACGGTATCGCTGCGCGATCACGTCGAGCTCCCGTCGCCGTTCCTGGTCCAGCCGGTCGAGCCGGTCCTGCCACGCCTGCCGGTCCTTGCGGTACTGGGCCAGCTCCTCGCGGCTCCTGGCGATCTCGAACCGGCTGAACAGGGCGTCCTCGTCGTTCTCCGGATCCTCGATCGCACCGCGCAGCGTCGCGGCGAACTGATCGAGGATAGTGGTGATCCGATTCTCCTCGGCGGCCCGGCGCTGGCCGAGAAGGCGGGTCAGCGACTCCTGGCGGGTCCTCGTCCGCCACTCCAGGGCGGAGAGCACCCCGGGCCGCACCGCCGGCCAGCGCTCGGCGAGCCGCTCCCGCGTCTCCCCGGAGACGGGCCGGCCGGCGGCGAGCGCGGTACCGACGAGATCGCCGAGGACCGTCAGGTTCTCCAGGCGGCGGAACCGCCCGGTCGCCGGCGCCCAGCCGCCCGCGTACAGGACCTCCTCGTGCAGCCGGACGCCGTCCGCGCCCACCAGCACGAACCTGGAGAACGCGCCGATCAGCACCTCCTCGCAGCGCGGATCGTCCGAGCGCACGGCGGTGACCCGGTGCAGCCCGACGTCGGCGTTGGAGACGGCGCCCCGCAGCAGCCTTGTCGACATGTCGACGAGGCGGTGGCCGAGGTGCGCGAGCACGACGTCGTCGCGGTCCTTCGCCATGGCCGGGTCGAAGGTGATCGGCCGCTGGCGCGGCGGCGTGCCCGGGGGAAGGTCCTCACGGCGCAGCTTCTCGGTGAGCCCCGCGGAGGCTCGCTGCCACGAGCCGGTGAGCGTCGGCACCGTGAACAGTCCCTCGGCGTGCTCCTTCTCGTCGACGTACGGGGTGAGTGCCTGTTGGCGGGCGAGGCTCAGTGCCGTGCCGACGACGCGGCGCACCGCCGCCGGGGTGATGCCGAGCTCGCGGACCGTGTCGTCGAGGTTCGCCCGCAGCCGGCGCACCTGCTCGCGCACGTTCTCCGCGACCGGGACGGTGCCTCCGGCAGCCACGGAGCCGCCCGGACCGACGTCGAGGTCGTCGGGACCGAGGTCGATCCGCTCCCCCAGCATCCGACGCTGCACCCGATCGGAGAGCACCGCGTTGACCGACCCGAGATCGGCCTTCATCTGCGCGACCTTCTTCACCACCCGCGACAGGAACTCCAGGTCGGCCTCAAAGGAATCGACGCTGCCCGACCAGCCGGAGCCGACGAAGTGCCGGATCTCCGGGGAACGGCGCTGCCCGTACCGGTCGATGCGGCCGATCCGCTGCTCCAGCTTGTTCGGGTTGAACGGGATGTCGTAGTTGACCAGCCGATGGCAGTGATTCTGCAGGTCGATGCCCTCACTCGCCGCATCGGTGGCGAGCAGGACCCGCATCGGATGCTCGCTCGGTTCGGCCTGGAAGGCGAGCCGCAGCTGCTCGCGCTCGTCAACGGACAGCCCGCCGTGCAACAGGCCGAGCCGCTCCCCGGCGAGCCCCTCCTGGCGCAGCAGTCCGGCGAGCCAGATCTGCGTGTCGCGGTACTCGGTGAACACGACGACCCGTTCATCGAACCAGTGCCGCCCGTCCAGCCGGCACACCGCGTTCAGATAATCGAGCAGCGCGCGGGCCTTGGCGTCCGGCTCGGCCTCGTGGGCGTCCGCCCAGCGCCGCATCCGGTCCAGCAGCTCGATCTCGCCGTCGGTGGGATCGAGCTGCATCGGCCCGATCCGGCCGAGGGCGTCGTCCTCGGCGTCGGCGAGTTGCTCGTCGTCCAGGGTCGCGACGTCGTCGAAATAGTCCTCCATCCACGGCTCGGGCATCCACGGCCCAGGCATCCCCGGCTCGGCCTCGTCCGTGAGGCGGGACGCGTGGACCGGGCGCCCGTGCCGGGACACGAGGGTCTCCCGGTAGACGCCCACGGTGTGGCCGAACGCCGCCGGGGAGGAGAACAACCGCTTCTTCAACAGCAGGGTCACCAGGTCGGTCGCCTTGCGGCCGCGCGGCGAATCCAGCCGGGCCCGGCGCAGTGCGGCAAACTCCTTGAGCAGGCCGTGGATCCCCCGTTCGCCGTCCGGGTAGACCACCGGCATGTCGATCGAGCGGCGCCGGTGGAACCGCGGGGTGCCGTCCGCGTTCTCGATGCTGCTTTTCAACCGGCGGACCACGACCTCGTCCACGGCCGTCCGGTCCGGCTCGACGCCACGAGCGAACCGCTGGTCGTCGAGGATCTCCAGCAGCGCGGTGAACGAGGCGAGGTAGCCGTTGTGCGGGGTGGCGGACAGGAACAGCCGGTGGGTGAAGTGCGGCGCGAGCCGGCGGATCAGCTTGGTCTGCTGGGAGTCGACCGCGTAGACCTGCCTGGGCGCGGCCGGGGCGATGTGATGGGCCTCGTCGAGAATGAGCAGGTCGAAGGTCCGCGGGTAGGTCGGCTGACCATCGCCGGGCAGCACCTCGTCGAGCAGCCGCTGCGCCTTCGGGCCACGCAGCCAGGGCAGGCTGACGATCGTCAGCGGGTAGACCTCGAACGGGTTCGCCGCGCTGCCGTGCGAGCGACGGACCGCCGCGCAGCGCTCCGCGTCAATAATCGTGAAATCGCGGCCAAACTTCTCGGCCATCTCGTCGCGCCATTTCAGGGTGAGCCCGGCCGGACAGACGATCATGATGCGGCGCGCCCGGTGCCGCAGCAGCAGCTCCTCGGCGACCAACCCGGCCTCGATGGTCTTACCGAGGCCGACATCGTCGGCGAGCAGGAGGTTCACCCGGGGCGCCGCAAGGGCGCGCGCCACCGGCTCGAGCTGGTAGTCCTCGACGGCCACCCCCGAGCGGAACGGGGCCTGCAGCCGCCGGGCGTCCGCGGAGGTCACCGCCGACCAGCGCACCGCGTCGAGGAAGGCGGCCAGCCGGCCCGGTGGGTCGAAGCCGCCCCGGGTGACGTCGGGCAGCGAACCGCTGGGCAGGACCCGCCGGCCCGGCTCGACCTCCCAGATCACCTCGACGGTGTGGCCGTAGCGACCGTCCTCCACACTCTGGAGGGTGACCAACGTGCTGGTGCTCGGCGCCGCTCCGTCCCCGACGACGTCAGGCCCCGCCGCGCCCACGTCCACCGCGCCCACGTCCACCGCGCCCGCCCCCGGCGCGATCCACCTCGCCCCGCCGGCGGCCGGTCCGTCGATGTCCGCGACCACCCACTTCTGACCACGGACCTCCACCAGCGCGCCGATGTCGGGACGCTCGTCAGATGCCGGCGCCCCCGGGCCCGGTCCCTTCCCGCCCATGGCCTGCTGGCGGACGCGGCGTGCTGACGGAGCATGTTCGGTCGTCGAACTCGGCACCTGATACCCCCCTTGGTGAACAGCCCGACCAGTCTGGCAGGACGCCGGGCGACCGATTCCCGGCCCGGTGGCACCGTGCCGGCCCTCTTCGGTCCCCATCTCAGACCTAACGGACATCCAAGAGGCAGATTAGCATCTGTGAACTCGATTCACCAACATGACCCATGGCGGACCGGGTCTCGACATCGTGGAGCCGCGGGAGCCGCGGGAGCCGGCTGCGACCCGTCCGCACCAGACGCTGCGACCCGTCCGCGCCAGAAATCCGCGCCAGAAAGTTGTGGAGGTTGGGCACGGTCCCAAGGCCCGAGAGCGCGCCCAACCCTCGTTGACCACCAGGGCATCCGTGATCACATAGTCACGGAGTGCCGCCTCAAGGTCGCTGACACCCCCGGTCAGGCTGAGGACGAGGTCACTCGTGCTCGTCCGTTCCGGGATATGGATAAACTCGCGCAGAAGCGGCTGGTTCGTCGGCGGCACCGACCCACGCTAACGCCCCCACGAACGGTGCGTACACGCTGTGACACAACCCCTTGCCCGCCGATCCCGTCCTCCACCTCACACCGCCTCGCAGACGAATGCGGACCGACCTGACCCGGAGGTCGAGCAGTGGCGGAAGAGCCTCGCGGAGGAACGCAGCCCGGTCGACCTCAGGACCGATCAACCGCACGCGGCACGCCCCCGAGGTCGGGTGGCCCAGGGGAATTGCACCCCTGGGCTCCCACAGAACGGAGCGTGACGTAGGGTAGGCCGCCGACGAGGTGCCAGTTTCCTGGTCCTTTTCCGACGGCCCCCTCCGAACCAGCCGTGCCCGCTTTCCGTAGCGGCTGGCTCTCCAGTGCCTATCGTGATCTGCGTGTCGGACGTCCCGCGTGGATGTCCTCGTGGCAGGCGCGGCAGACGACGAGGGTCTTGCGGTGGCGGGAGGCCATCCGTGCCAGCAGGCCAGGGCCTTATGGAACGGTCTCAGCCGTTTGTACTTCTTGCGGAGCCAACGCACCAGGTAGGCGTTGATGCGCTGTAGGAGGGGAAGCAGCGCGGAGCGGTAGAACGCCCCGTAGTACTGCGCCCAGCCGCGCACGATCGGGTTGATCTTTCGTGCCAGCTCGTCGAGGGTGTGGCCGGTCCGCAGGTGTAGCCGCCATCGGCGGAGCTGCCCGCTGACCGACAGGTTAAACG
>NZ_CDXDOS010000241.1:0-5141 GCF_978021245.1 Frankia sp. CoBUL1 | reverse complement strand
GGAGGCGACCGGGCCGGCCGGCGACCTGCTGGACCGGGAGATCGAACGGCCCCGCACCGGGCCGATGCGCGACATCATCGCGACGATCCAACCCGAGCAGGACGAGATCGTCCGGGCGGATCTCGCCGTGAGCGTGTGCGTCCAGGGCGCCCCGGGGACGGGAAAGACCGCCGTGGGGCTGCACCGGGCCGCTTATCTGCTCTACGCCCACCGTGAGCAGCTGCGGCGCTGCGGGGTGCTCGTCGTCGGCCCCAACCGCGCCTTCCTCGGCTACATCGCCGCGGTGCTGCCCTCCCTCGGGGAGTTCACGGTGCGGCACAGCACCCTCGACGACGTGGTGGGCGCGGTCGCCGTGCGCGGCACGGACCCCGACGACGTGGCCGCGCTCAAGGGCGACGCCCGGATGGCGACGGTGATCCGTCGGGCGTTGCACGGGGCGATCCGCCCGCCCACCCGGCCGGTCTCCGTGGACACCCGGGTCGGCCGGTGGACGGTCGGCGCCGACGAGTTCGTGGACCTGGCCGCCGACCTGATCGCGCAGCTGGGCGCGGGCGCGTTGCGCTACGGCACCGCCCGGGCACGCCTGGCCGGCCGGATCGCCGAGTCTGTCCGTCGCCGGGCCGAGGCGAGCGGACACTTCTTCACCGACGGGGCGCTGCGCACCCTCGCCCGCGGCCGGGCCGTCAGCGAGGCCGTCGAGGCGGTCTGGCCGCGGGCCGACGCGCCGGGCCTGGTGCACCGCCTGCTCACCGACCCGGCGTTCCTGGCGTCGGCGGCCGACGGGGTGCTCACCGACGACGAACAGCGCCTGCTGCTGACCGGCGCACCGCGGGGCGGGGTTCGGACGGCGCGCTGGTCGCTCGCCGACGCGTTCTGCGTCGATGAGGCCCGGGACCGCATCGAGAGCGGACCGGGCTTCGGGCACGTGATCATTGACGAGGCGCAGGACCTCTCCGCGATGCAGTGCCGCGCGCTCGGCCGCCGCTGCGCGGACGGCTCCGCCACCGTCCTCGGGGACATCGCCCAGGGCACCACCGGCTGAGCCGCGACCTCGTGGCCGACGTTGCTGGCCCATCTCGGCAAACCCACGGCGCACCTGGAGGTGCTGACCCGCGGTTACCGGGTGCCCGCGGAGATCCTCGACTTCGCGAACCGGCTCCTGCGCCACATCGCCCCGGATCTGCGTCCGGCGACCTCGGCGCGGACCACGCGTGGCGCGCTGACGACGGCCCCGACCACCCCGCAGGGGCTCACCGCCGCGGTGGTCGACTACACCCGCCGGACCCTGCCGCACCCCGGCTCGCTGGCGATCATCGTCGCCGACCGGGAGGTGGCGGCACTCGCGGCGGCGCTGGACGCCGCGCGGCTGCCGATGCCGATCGTCCCGCTCGACGGGGACACCCCACCCGGGCGGGCCTGCCTCGTGCCCGCCTCGCTCGCCAAGGGACTGGAGTTCGACCATGTCATCGTGGTGGAACCCGCCGCGATCGTGGCGGGTGAGGCGCGGCTGTTGCAGGGGTTGCGCCGGCTCTATGTCGTCCTCACCCGCGCCGTGAGCGCCCTCACCGTCGTGCACGCCGACGTGCTGCCCGCACAACTGCGGTGAGCGACCTCGCGGGCCCGATCCGGGTGGTTGCCGTGTCGCCACCGGACGAGTGGGAGAAACTGTCGATGTGGCAGATGAACGGAACGTTCTCGGTGGGGAACTGGAGCCCTGCGGCACCGATCCGGTGACCGGCTTCTACCGCGACGGGTGCTGCAGCACCGGTCCGGAGGATCTCGGTAGCCATACCGTGTGCGCGGTGGTCACCACCGAGTTCCTACGGCACCAGCGGCAGGTCGGCAACGACCTGTCGACGCCCCGACCCGAGTACTCCTTCCCCGGCCTGCGCCCGGGTGACCGCTGGTGCGTGGTCGCGGTACGGTGGCTGCAGGCCTACGAGGCGGGGGCTGCCGCGCCCGTCGTGCTGGCCTCGACGCACGAACGCGCCTTGGAGGTCATCCCGCTGGAGGCGCTGCGCGCCCACGCCGTCGACGTGCCCGCCGACCCACGATCACTCGGCTGACCTCGGCCGGCCCCGCCGGTCGCCGGCCCTGTCAGTCGATGATCTCGGGTTCGAGGCCCACGGTGAGCCAGTCGGCGTAGGACAGGCCGGTGATCTCCTCGAGGCGGGCGATGTCGTCGACGAAGTACGGCAGCACGGCGCGGTGCTGCTCGGCGGTGAGCTTCGGGCGTCCGCCCTTCTGCCGCTGCAACGCGGTGAGCAGCGGACCGCGGAAGGTCCTGCGCACGTGAACCGGGAAGTGGTGCCCGATCCGCCCACCGGTGCGCAGCGCCGCGCGCAGCACGCTGTTCACGGGGGTGTCCGCGACGAACGGCGTGACGTTCTCGGCGGGCACCAGGTCCACCAGACCCGTCTCGACGCCGAGGAACTCGCAGACCCGGTCCAGCGTGGCGGCGGGGGAGTCGCGCAGGTCCCGGTAGCGCAGCAGCAGGACCTGGTCGCGGGAGCACAGGGTGAACAGATGGCTGAGCTGCTCCCCGTACAGGCCGAGGGAGACGTAGTGCCAGAACTGGGCCCAGCCGGCGTCCCGGCGCTCACGCTCCAGAGCACAGGCCCGGACGAAGTCACGTTCCGACTCCAGCCCCGCCGCCCACAGATGGGTCCAGTTCGAGTGTGCGCGGTCGACCGGGTTGCGCAGCATGACGATGATCCGCGCCTTCGGCAGGAGCCGCCTGATCCGGTTCTGGGCGTCCAGGTCGTAGAGGTAGAACGGAGTGACCTCGCCCTTGAGCGTCCCCGCCGGAGCGGCATCGAACAGCGCTTCGTAGTCGGCCCGCCGCCACACGTGCTCCTGGTACGTCTGGGCGTCACCGGGGCCGCCCCGGGCCGGCGGCGGCCCCTGCGACAGGAAGAACTTCGGCTCCTTCACCGACGGGAGGAACAGCGCCGAGTGCCGGACGAGTGCCGCGTGCAGCGCCGTCGTTCCGGCTTTCGGCACGCCGATCACGAGGAAGTCGGGAAGGGCCATATGACGGGCGCTCCTGGACGGCTGGGGTCGGTGGGCGGCCCCGGGGTACGTACCTCGCATACTCCAGTAATCCGACCGGGGACCTCAAGATGGTAGCGGTCAGGGCAGGACGGCGTGAACGGAACGTTCGTCATCCTTACCCGGCCGGTAGGGTTGCCGCGTGGTAGTGAGCAAACAGCACTTGGCGGCGACGGCCGTACCGCTCCCCGGGCTGAGGCCTGCCGTGACCGTGGTCGCGCCGCCCGGTGATGGCCCGGGGTACTGGGCCGGCGCGCCGTGCGCCATCGCGGTGGGCGGCGCATTCTACCTGGCCTATCGGCTGCGCCGTCCCGTCGGGATCGGCCGGGGCTTCGGCGTCGTCATCGCCCGCTCCACCGACGGGGAGAACTTCACCGAGATCGCCGTCGTGCCCCGGGACCCGTTCGGCGCCGAGAGCCTGGAGCGGCCCGCTCTGGTGGTGACCCCGCAGGGATCATGGCGGCTCTATGTGAGCTGCGCGGCTGCGGGCAGCCCGCACTGGTGGGTGGACCTGCTGGAGGCCGACGACCCCGCGGCGTTCGACCCGGCCCGCCGCCGTGCCGTCCTGCCCGGCGATCCGGCCAGCCTCGCCGTCAAGGACCCGGTCGTGGTCCATTACGACGGGCAGTGGCATCTGTGGGCCTCCTGCCACCTGCTCGACGACCCGCTGGCGACGGACCGGATGGACAGCCGCCACGCCACGAGCCCGGACGGCGTGACCTGGACCTGGACTGGAACGGCGCTGGCGCCCCGCCCCGGCTGCTGGGACGCCCGCGGCGTGCGGATCAGTTCCGTGCTCACGGGCGGCTCCCAGCCGGTCGCCCTGTACGACGGTCGGGCCACCGCGGCGGAGAACTGGGCGGAACGCACCGGTCTCGCCGTCGGGGTGACCGTCGACCGGTTCCACGCGGTCGGCACCGAGCCGGTCGCGGTCTGTCCGGACGGGGACGGCGCCCTGCGCTACGTCAGCGTGGTCGAGCTCCCGGACGGCGGCCGGCGGCTGTACTACGAGGCCTCCCGGCCGGACGGCAGCCACGAGCTGCGCACGGAGCTGCATCCGGCCCCTGAGCCGCCCCCGGTGCCCTGAACGCCGCCGTTTTGCCTGGTTGGGCGGCATCCTGGCGGGGGTGCTGCCGGTTTTAGGGAGGGGTGTCGCGTTTGAGGGACCGGGTTCAGGGAGAGGTGTGGCGGCGCTCGCGACGGGGGCGTGCCCTGACCGCGGGTTTTGGGTCAGGCGATGGCCGCTCGGATGGGTTTGCGGTCGGTCAGGCCCACGCCGCCGCGCGGAGCGTCGGTCTCCCCCTTCATCTGACGGAAGATCGAGTCGTTGTCCCAGTACGCGCGCTCGGCAATGATTTTGCCCGGTTCCTGGCCGCTGAAGATGTAGAGCACAACGCCTTCGAAACGAACCGGACGACCCCGAGGGGCAATGCCGGCGAACTCGCCCTGATGTGTCCCTACCAGGGTCACCTCTCGCCAGGAGCAACCGGGGAGGTCGTATTCTCCGGTAACAGTGATGACGAAGTCCGGTAGGGCAAGGGCGAGCATTTCGTAGAAGTCCTGCACACCGCGGATGCCTTCGTAGCGGGCGTTCATCGGGACGACGTCGTAGAAGGCACGCTCGTCGCGCAGGAAGGTGTCGTAGACCTTCTCCCAATCCTTGGCGTTCTCCTGGCGGATGTGCTCCTCGATGGTCGCGCGCTGCCAGGAGATACGTTCCTCGGTAGCAATAGTGGTCATGGTCTCGGTTTCCTGGTCCTTCTCGTAGAAGGAGAATTCGTTGCGGATTCATCGTACGACAGGTCTGGACGCGGAACAGTTCGGCTCTTCGAATTACGGTGGATGTCGTAATTAGGCGGACACGCGTGGCGGGACGGCTTGGGTTACGGGATGCAGCCAGCAGGGCCGGGTGGATCGGGACACGGCGTTGCGGCGTCCGCCATGCTGGAGCGGAACGTACCGCCCGCACCGGTGATGATCGAGACTGTCAGGTCCCTGTGCGGCCCTTGCCGGCTTCTATCGTGACGGGTGACGCCAGGGCTCGGGGGCGCGCGTGCCCGCGGGTTCGCCCGGTCGGCGGGGGAGGTGGG
>NZ_CDXDOS010000240.1:0-5150 GCF_978021245.1 Frankia sp. CoBUL1 | reverse complement strand
GTTCACGATCGGTACGCGTCGAGTTCCGACAAGTAGCGGTCCAAACCCTCGAACTTGGTAGTTGCAGCGGGGCTGCCTCGCTCTGAATGATGCGTGACCTGGGCACGAGACCGCCGTGGTCACCTGGCTTTCTGGGTATTCGCGGGATTCGTGATGACCGCCGCCGCGTGTCGAGCACCGGTGGGCTTCCGCATGTTTCCGATGTCAACCTTCGAGATAGCCGACGTGTCGCCCCATAAAGGTGGCCTTCTGTACGGGACGAGGAAGATCCGATCGTCAACATCCCGTCGCAGAGGGCCACCGCATGCTGACACCCAGGTGGAACACGATGATCAGACGGCGTGGGCGAACTCGGTGAAGGCAGTTGATAACTGCGGCAACGGGTCGGCATCGGTCCCGAGTTCGTGGTGGCCACGGCAGATGCTCTGGACGGGGGCGTGCCCGGCTCCGACGGTTGGACGGAGCGGAGGCGTTTCAGCCCGCGTCCTCTCACCGATGCCCTCCGGACAACCCGATCCGGCTGTACCAGTCACCGTCGGTCGGCTCCGATCAGCTCGCATTCCGATTTTTTCAGTACTCCAGGCCACCCCCACCAGCTGGCGCTGCCGCGGTTTCCTTTTCCTCTGGCTTTTCGGCAACGACGGCCTCGGTGGTGAGGAACAGCCCGGCGATGGATGCGGCATTCTGCAGGGCGGAGCGGGTGACCTTGGTCGGGTCGATGATCCCGGCCTCGAGCATGTTGACGTGCTCGCCGGTGGCGGCGTCCAGCCCCCACCCCGGTTGCAGGTTGCGGACCTTCTCGACCACGACGCCGCCTTCCAGACCGGCATTGATCGCGATCTGCCGGAGCGGCTCGGTCAACGCGCGGCGCACCATCTCGGCCCCGGTCCGCTCGTCCTCAGCCACCTCCAGCCCGTCGAAGACAGCCTCCGAGGCCAGCAGCAGAGCCACCCCACCGCCGGGGACGATGCCCTCCTCAACGGCGGCCTTCGCGTTGCGGACCGCGTCCTCGATGCGGTGCTTACGCTCCTTGAGCTCGACCTCGGTGGCCGCGCCGGCTTTGATGACGGCCACGCCACCGGCGAGCCTGGCCAGCCGCTCCTGCAGCTTCTCGCGATCGTAGTCGGAGTCCGACTTCTCGATCTCGCTACGGATCTGGCTGACCCGACCGGCGATCCGGCCCGGGTCGCCGGCGCCCTCGATAATGGTCGTGTCATCCTTGGTAACGACAACCTTGCGGGCCCGGCCAAAGCAGATCGAGGTCGGCGTTCTCCAGCCTGAGACCAACCTCCTCACTGATCACCTGACTGCCCGTCAGAACGGCGATATCGCCGAGCATGGCCTTGCGCCGCTCGCCGAAACCCGGCGCGTTCACGGCCACGGACCGGAACGTACCGCGGATCTTGTTGACGACCAGGGTCGCCAGGGCCTCCCCCTCAATGTTCTCGGCGATGACCAGCAGCGGCCTGCCGGCCTGCATGACCTTCTCCAACAGCGGGAGCAGGTCCTTGACCAGCGAAATCTTGATGTTGGCGACCAGGATGTAGGGGTCCTCCAGGACGCACTCCATCCGCTCCTGATCAGTGATGAAGTACGGCGAGATGTAGCCCTTGTCGAAACGCATACCTTCGGTGAGCTCCAGCTCGAGGCCGAAGGTGTTGCTCTCCTCGACGGTGATGACGCCGTCCCGGCCGACCTTGTCCATCGCCTCGGCGATGATCTGGCCGATCGCGGTGTCCCCGCCGGCCGAGATCGAGGCCGTTGAGGCGATCTGATCCTTGGTTTCCAGCTCCCTGGACAGATTGGCCAGTTCCCCACAGACCCGCTCGACAGCCAGCTCGATGCCACGTTTGAGGGCGATCGGGTTCGCGCCCGCGGCCACGTTCCGCAGGCCCTCATGGACCAGTGCCTCCGCCAGAACGGTCGCCGTCGTGGTGCCGTCGCCGGCCACCTCGTCGGTCTTCTTGGCGACCTCCTTGACCATCTCGGCACCGATCTTCTCATACGGATCTTCGAGCTCGATCTCCCTGGCGATGGAGACGCCGTCATTGGTGATGGCGGGAACGCCCCACTTCTTCTCCAGGACGACGTTGCGCCCCTTCGGACCGAGCGTCACCTTCACGGCGCCGGCCAGCTGGTTCATGCCACGTTCCAGCCCGCGCCGTGCTTCCTCCTCGTAAGCGATGATCTTTGGCATGATGGTTCCCCTGAAGCAGAACGCGACCGGACCCCGCAAACATCGCAGGCCCATCCTCGCGACATGCAACACCCTAATTACAAATCGTTGGTATCGCCTGCTGGCGGGGCAAGCCGACCGGCTGGACAGGCCGGGTCTGCCGGGGTCCCGGTGGAGGGCGCGCTGGCGGGTCCGGGTACCAGGCGCGCTCAATTGTATACCAGGCGCTCAGTCAGCTTTGGCCCTCGGGGCCGGTGCCTTGGCCCTCGGGGCCGGTGCTGATCTCGATGTGCTTGGGCTGGCTCCGCTTGGCCTTCGCCAGCCGGATGGTGAGTACTCCGTCGGCCAGGGTGGCGTGCACCGATTCCGGATCAATGTCACCCGGCACGGCGATGCGGTGCTCGAACCGGCCCACCGGGCGGCTACGGCGGCGCAGTACTCCCGTGCGTTCCCGCTCCTTGATTTCACCGGTGACGAACAGCTCGTTGTCACGCAGGTCTACGGAGATGTCCTCCCGGCGCACCCCGGGAAGATCGAGATCGATCACGAACGCGTCCTCGGTCTCCTCGATGTCGACCGGCTGCACCATGCCGCCCAGCAACCGCGCCGGACGGCCCTCGACGCCGCCTATGACGTCGCCGAGCAGATTGCCCATGCGGGTCCAGGCGTCCTCGATCTCCCGGAACGGATCCCACCGTGCCAGCGTTCCCAGGCCTTCTCCGCGTCGTACGGGCAGTGTCATGATCATCGCTCCTTCCGGCCAGGCCGGCCGGCTATCACCTTTGCGTCCAATTGACTATGCCTTGCCTCTACCCCTGCCTCGCCGTCCCGAAAACTGCGGGCCGCGGCCGAGAGACACCCGGCTGCAGCCGGCTGTAGGCCAGAAATCGGCTGTAGGGCCAGAAACCGGCGCTGCCTGGTGCTGCCCGTCCTGCCGGGCTCAGGCCCCCGGTCCCTGTCCTGACCCGGCCCCGACCGGTGTGGCTCTGCCAGCTCCCCTGGTGCTCCAGCTCCCCCGGTGCTCCAGCTCCCCTGGCAATCAGGACCTACTGGCGATCAAAGCCTTTTCGTGATCCCTTCCTTCGCCTACCGACAAGCGATACTCCGTAGGCAATGCGTTTTGCTGGGAAAATCCTGGACAGGTTCCCTGCTGTGGGGCCGGTTTATCCGCGTGAATCCTACTCACGGCGTGGGAACGCCCGATTCGTCATATGTGCGAGGTTCGCTTCTGGAGGAGCATTCGATGGCGAAGGCAGTCGGCATTGATCTGGGGACGACCAATTCGGTGATCGCCGCCTGGGAGGGTGGCGAGCCGAGGGCCATCCCGAACGCGGAGGGTGCGCGGACGACACCGTCGGTGGTGGCGTTCACCGAGAGCGGTGAACGCCTGGTCGGGCAGCTGGCGCGACGGCAGGCGATCCTGAACCCGAAGGGCACGATCTACTCGGCCAAGCGGTTCATCGGCCGCCGCTATGACGAGGTGACCGAGGAGGCCAAAGCGGTCGCCTTCGACGTCGTCCCGGGCCCGGAGGGCGCCGCCCGGTTCAGGATCCGGGACAAGCTCTACGCGCCGGAGGAGATCAGCGCGCTGGTGCTGCGCAAGCTGGCCGACGACGCCGGGCGGAACCTGGGCGAGAAGGTCACCGAAGCGGTCATCACGGTGCCGGCCTACTTCAACGACGCGCAGCGCACCGCGACGAAGGACGCCGGCCGGATCGCCGGCCTGAACGTGCTGCGGATCATCAACGAGCCGACCGCGGCCGCATTGGCGTACGGGCTGGACAAGGAGGGCCACGAGACCGTCCTGGTCTTCGATCTCGGCGGCGGCACGTTCGACGTGAGCATCCTCGACGTCGGCGACGGGGTGGTCGAGGTCCGGGCCACGGCCGGGGACAGCCACCTGGGCGGGGACGACTTCGACCGCCGGCTGGTCGACTACCTCGCCGACGGGTTCCACCGGGAACAGGGCATCGACCTGCGCCGGGACCCCCAGGCGCTGCAACGGCTGTTCGAGGCCGCGGAGAAGGCCAAGGTCGAACTGAGCTCGGTCACCCAGACCCAGGTGAACCTGCCGTTCATCACCGCCGACGCCACCGGGCCGCGGCACCTGACCACCACGGTCATGCGCTCCACCTTCGAACAGATCACCGCCGACCTGGTCGAACGGACCATGGGACCGGTTCGCCAGGCGATGGAGGACGCCAAGATCAGCGCCGACGACCTCGACGAGGTGATCCTCGTCGGCGGCGCCACCCGGATGCCCGCGGTGCAGGCACTGGTCCGGCGGCTGACCGGCGGCAAGGAACCGAACATGATCGTCAACCCCGACGAGGTCGTCGCCCTGGGCGCGGCGATCCAGGCCGGGGTGCTCAAGGGCGAGGTCTCCGACGTGCTCCTGCTCGACGTCACCCCGCTCTCCCTCGGGGTGGAGACCCGCGGCGGCCTGATGACGAAAATCGTCGAACGCAACACCACGATCCCGGTGCGACGCTCCGAGGTGTTCTCCACCGCGGAGGACAACCAGCCGGCCGTGGACATCGTGGTGCTGCAGGGCGAACGCGAACGCGCCGCCGACAACCGGGTACTCGGCCGCTTCCGCCTGGAAAACATCCGCCCGGCGCCCCGCGGCGAACCGCAGATCGAGGTCACCTTCGACATCGACGCCAACGGCATCCTCAACGTCACCGCCCGCGACAAGGACACCGGAGCCCAGCAGTCGATCACGATCAGTGAGACCTCCAACCTCCCCAAGGAGGAGGTCGAACGGATGATCACCGAGGCGGAACGTAACCGCACCACCGACCAGGCGCTACGCGCCGCAATCGACGCCCGCAACGAGCTGGACTCGGTCGCCTACCGCGTCGAACGGCTGCTGGCCGAACTCGGTGACGCCGCCCCGCCCCACGAGAAGGCCCGCGCCGACCTGCTGGTCGCCGACGCCCGCCAGGCCATCAAAGAGGAGGCTCCGGTGGAC
>NZ_CDXDOS010000239.1:3366-5264 GCF_978021245.1 Frankia sp. CoBUL1 | reverse complement strand
GGACCGACAGGTTAAACGACAAGCTCAGGCGTCCAGGCCCGCCGCCTGCGCACGGGCGGTCTCACCCAGGCGGGCGTAGGTCAGGTCCGGCCACGGCTGGGCGGGCTGGTCCGGTTCGTCCACGACACCGACACGTCTGCCATACACCGTGACCGCTCGATCAAGGAAATCACATGCACCGAAAGGCACCAACATCGCTGGCCTCCAGGGGTCTGTGGGGGGTGCTGTCGAACCTCACCTGTCGAGATCGAGTGTGATCCAAAGTGTAGGCACGGTAAACGGCGAGGGCCTGTACGCCGGTGACAGGCGCTTGCACCCACACGCCACACGACGTCGACGCGGGCCTGGTCAGGCCGCCGCCGTTGCTGTCGAACCGCTCGCGGTGTGGCTACGCCGGGTGGTTCGTGAGAAACAGGTTCGTTGGGAACAACTGTTTGCCATGTTCACCTAGGCAGCCTTGCGCGTTTCAGGCGGCGCAGTTGTCCGGACAAGCCGCGCGAGCATTGTGCTGGACAGGCCGGGTGCGCCCGCGCACCGGGCCGTCCGCGAGCACTACATCGACAACCTGCTACGGCCGAGAGCTGTCCCCGACCGGTAGCCAACCGCACCCGTGTGAGTGTCTCACCCGAACCTTGGCAGGCATGGCGAGCTGACCCCCCATGTACGGACCCGGAAGAAGGCCCCGAAGATCAACGGATCCGTGAACGCTTGCGCACGTTGAGGTAGGATCGCTTGCAAACGCTGTAGGGTCGGGCGCTTGGTGGATTGGCCGCTTGGTGGATTGGCCGCCTGGTGGATTGGCCGCCTGGTGGGTTCCGGCGGGAGGTCGGGCGCTGAGGAGGAATCCGGGATGGGCGGCAGCATCGAGGAGGTGGCCGCGTTGGCGGGCGTCTCCACGGCGACGGTGTCGCGGGCGTTGCGTGGACTACCCTACGTCGCCGAAAGCACCCGACGACGGGTGCAGGAGGCTGCCGCGCAGCTGGAGTATGTGGCGTCGCCGCAAGCGTCCCGGCTGGCCAGCGGGCACACGCGCACGATCGGGGTGATCGCGGATCTGACCAGCTGGGTTTTCCTCCAGGTCCTCAGGGGGGCCGAGGCGGTGCTGCGGGGGGCCGGGCGGGACCTGTTGCTGTACAACCTCGGGGACGGCTCGGGCCCCTTCGATGCGCTGCCGCTGCGTAAGCGGGTCGATGCGGTACTCGTCCTGTGTCCACCTCTCACGCTGATGGAGATGCACTCCCTGCAAGCGCTTAACATACCAGGTGTTCTGGTCGGCGCGAGCGTGCCCGGTTTCCCCAGCGTGCGGGTCGATGACGTCGGCGGTGCCCGTACAGCGGTACAGCACCTGATCAATCTGGGCCATCGGCGGATCGGGCTGATCTCGGGTGAGGCGGCCGGGGACGGATCAGATGATCGCGAGACGGCGCTTTCCACCGCTTCCGCGGATCGGCGGCGCGGGTACCGCGAGGCTCTCGCGGCTGCCGGTATCGAATGTGACCCGGGGTTGGAGGCGGTCGGGGATTTTACCTGGCGGGGAGGTGAGCGGGCCATGGCTGAGCTGCTCGCGGTCGAGTCGCTGCCCACCGCGGTGTTCGCCGCGGACGACGAGATGGCGATGGGTGCGCTGCGGGCGTTGCGCCGTGCCAGGCTCCGCGTGCCGGAGGACATGTCTGTTATCGGCTTCGGCGGGCACGACAAGGCAGAGGTGTTCGAGCTGACGACGGTCGTCCAGCCGCTGGCCCGTCAGGGGAAGATCGCCGCCGAGTTGCTGCTCAGTCTCCTCGACGCTGTTCCGGATGCTCCCCAGAACCTGGACGCCTCGGAAGTGGTCGTGCTGCCCGTGAGCATCGAGATCCGTGACACGACGTGCCGCCCCGCGAGCGGAACAACATAACTCC
>NZ_CDXDOS010000239.1:0-3264 GCF_978021245.1 Frankia sp. CoBUL1 | reverse complement strand
GCCCGCTTATGCCGCCCGCGGTCCCATCGTCTAACCGACGATCTCAAACACCTTCTCAAACACCTTCCTTATGGCGCGCTCGTCGTCATGCGGTGCCGTCGCGGATGGCTCCCCTTGTCGATGGCTATGTAGGAGAGTGGGGCCCGTAGCAGCCCCAGCGCGGCGATCCGCAGCCCGCGCGAGACGATGGACTCGCGGAACGCCGCAAGCAGCAGTTCAAGATCTATCAGGGCCTCCTCGCCCGCGATGCCGGTCCGTCTCGAAGTCGTAGTGCCGCATGTCCGGGGCAGGGCCCTGGAGTGTCCAGCCCCCGTCGACGTGGAGGATCTCCCCGGTGACGAACGACGAGGCGTCCGACGCCAGGAACACCAGCGGGCCGATGTAGTCCTCGGGCGTCGCCATGCGGCCCAACGGAATGACGGCGCTCCAGCTACGATCGAAGTCGGGGTTGTCCTGCCAGTTGCGCTCCATACGCGTGGCCGTGGGCGCGATGGCGTTGACGCGCACACGCGGCGCGAGCCTCAGGGCGAGGTGGCGTGTCATCGCCTCCAGGCTGCCCTTTGATGCGGTGTAGACGGCGTGGTATCGGAGCATCAGGGTGTCGGCACAGGTTGAGATGTTGATGATCGATCCACCCCGCTCCCCCATTGCGGCCACCGCGGTTATGGTCGTCAGGAAGGCGCCCCGAAGGTTGGTGCTGATGGCGTCGCCCCAGTCCTCAAGAGTCGTCGCTTGTGCCGGGCCAAGACGGACATGCGCGACGTTGTTGACGAGCACATCGATGCTGCCAAACTCGCAATGGGCCGTGTCGATCAACCGCTGCGCGTCCTCGGGGACGCCTACGTCAGCGCCGACCGCCACGGCGATGCCGCCTGCCTCCTGTATACGCCGGCACGTCTGCTCGGCGCCCGCGCGGTCGTTCTTGTAGTTGACGACCACGTTTGCGCCGGCCTGACCGAGGCCGGTCGCCAACGCACGGCCAATCCCCTTGCTGGAACTGGTGACGACGGCCACCTTGCCGTCGAGCGCACCTGCGGAGGTCATGCGTCTCCTCGGGGAGCGGACTGAGGGCTTGGGGAGCGCTGGGGCGTGGCGGACAAAGAGGGACCTCCCGAGTCGAGCAGGTGTGGCGGTGGCCGCCGAGGGTTCCGTAAACGCCTACCGCCAGCTTGAGTGTAAGCCCTTGCAGAAGGCGGTGGAACTTGACGTAGGCTCCGGGCACGGTGATCCCGGTCGCCAGGCGGGCTGACCGGGTGGCGGGTCCCGGTGGCTACGCCGGGGACTGATGGCGAGTCAGGGATGGGCGGCCAGCGACCCCGCGCGATCGTGTTGTGGGTGTAGCCGGTCTGTCTGCCGCGCCCACGCGCTCGAACCGGGCCGCCTGAGGGTTGACAGAGGGTGTCTCACTCGGAGTCCTCCTCATGCCAGGTACGGTCGTCGCGTTCGATCAGCTCGGCCGCGCCGGCCGGTCCCCGGGTGCCGGCGGCATACGGCTGGGGTGGCTCGGCGAACAGCGCCAGCAGCGGCTCCACCCACCTCCAGGCGGCCTCCACCTCGTCCCGGCTCAGAAACAAGGTCGAGTCACCCCGGACGACATCCATGAGCAGCCGCTCATAGGCATCGACAAACCGAGACGTGAAGGTCTCAGCGAGACTGAGATTGAGGATCATCGGACGCAGACACAGGCCCCCCGGGCCCGGTTCCTTCACCATCAGATGCAGGAGTACGGCCGCGTCGGGCTGCAACCGCAGCACCAGGCGGTTGGGGGTGGGGCTATCGGCAACACCGGGAAAGATCGAATGCGGCACCGGCCGGAACCGCACCACGATCTCGGATGCATGCCGGTCCAGCCGCTTACCGGTTTTCAGATAGTAAGGGCACGCCGGACCAGCGCGAGTTCTCTACCTCGGCCTTCAGTGCCACGAACGTCTCCGTGGTGCTGACCATCCCACCCAACTCGTCCCGGTAGGACGGCACCGCAACCCCATCGACGACACCTGCCGTGTACTGTCCACGCACGATGCAGCGCCCTACATCGCCGCGCGGCGGGCGCAGCGCCCGGAACACCTTTAGCTTCTCGTCGCGGATGACCTCCCGATCCAGCGAGGCTGGAGGTTCCATGGCCACGAGGCACAGCAGCTGCAGCAGATGGCTCTGCACCATGTCCCGCAGAGCACCAGCGCTGTCGTAGTAGCTCCCGCGTCCGCCCGCCCCGATCGACTCCGCGACCGTGATCTGCACGTGGTCGATCGCACCGGAGTTCCGCAGCAGCTCGAGAAATGGGTTGGCGCACCGGAGCACGAGTTGGTTCTGCACGGCCTCCTTGCCAAGGTAGTGGTCGATCCGGAAGATCTGTTCCTCGTCGAAGACCGCCCCGACCTCGTCGTTGATCCGTTGCGCCGATGCAAGATCGTGACCTGTCGGTTTTTCCAGGACGACCCGGGACTACCCGCTCACCAGCCCCCTCTGGTGCAGGCCGGCGCAGATCGGCCCGAACAGCCGGGGGTCACAGGCCAGATAGAACACCCGCACCCGATCCTGCCCGTCGGCAAGCAGGCCCTGCAGGTCGCCCCAGGTGCTGTGATCGGTGGCGTTGGCGGTCACGTGGTGCAGGCGGCGCAGGAAACGCGCCCAGGCCCCCGCTTCCTGCGCCGTCCGCGGAACGCGCAGGCGCAGCTCCGCCTCCACCCTGTCGCGGTATCCGACATCGTCGAGCCTGGCTCGGGACACGGCGATCACACGGAAGTCGAGGGCGAGCTGCCCATCCCGGTCGCAGTGGTACAGTGCTGCCAGTAGCTTGCGCATCACGAGGTCGCCGGTCCCGCCGAACACAGCGATGTCACAGCCCGCGGCTGGTGCAAGGTCCACAGCTTCTCCCCTTACTGTGATCTTGGACGGCGGTGGGAGACGCCTGAGAGCAGTGAGGGGCCGCCGGAACCCCGGCCAAGCCCTCAGGCAAACTAGATCCCAGTGGCCGAGCTCGCGTGGCAACTCTACTGCAAACGCTTACGGAAACCGGGCATGTGTCGCTGAACACACGCCCAATGCGGACCGCATGGCCGCCGACCAGAGCTTCCCGCCGCGGATCGGCCACGCTCGCGTCGCCCGAGGCGGCGGAGGCGGGTACGCGGCGGCGATCACAGGACGGTACCCACGCTCCGCGCCATGGCGGTGCGGCTAGGTCAGTGATCATGCCGGCTTGCGCCGGCACCCTGTCCTGCTGAGGATGTTTGTGCCGTCCGGTCCGACGTCGTCCCTCTGTGG
>NZ_CDXDOS010000238.1:0-5199 GCF_978021245.1 Frankia sp. CoBUL1 | reverse complement strand
GTCTGAGATCGGGAACAGTCCGAAATCGGCGAGCAGACCGATAAGGAGCACCTTTTATCGGTCATATGGGCTCGATGGAACGTGGCGTGCGCCACTGCGGCCAGCGGTCAGCGGCGAACAGGTCGATATTTGCCGCAAGGCTCCACGCCGGGCGGAGTCATGATCCACGTGTGACAGTTCGCCAGAGAGTGCAGCGACCGGTCGCGGTCCCCCGACCTGGACGTCCAGCGCGGGCGTCCGGGGCATTCGCACCTGGCGAACGTCCACGGGAAGGGTGCGCTGTGGGTACACAATCCGCGGAGACAACGGATGCACGAGCTGGCGAGGCCCCCAAGCAACAGGCCAGCACGCAGGATCAGGTCGATGCGGTGCCGGCGTCCGGCCAGTGCACTTTGAGTGAACTACTGGCAGTTCTCGACCTCGGCGGGGATGTTCCGCCGGTGCCGGCCCGATGCCTGCCCAGCACACACGGCGGCGTCCTCGGGGCGCAGCTGCTCGGCCAGCAGATCGTTCTCGCCGAGCGCATGACCCCCAACAAGATCACGCACAGCCTGCAGACGGTGTTCATGCGCCCCGGCGACTGCCGCCAACCGGTCTGGATCGACGTCGAGCGGCTGGCCCACGGGCGGTCGATCGACTCCCTCGCCCTGACCTTCCGGCAGGACTCGTTGCAGATCTGCCGGGCGGACGTGATGCTCCGTTCCCCGGAGCCGGACTTCCTGCGCCTGCGCTCCACCGAGTCCGACTTCCTCGGCCCGCAGCACGCCAGCCCCCTTGACCGTCCGATGATGCCCTGGGAAGTTCGGGTGCTTCCCCGAGCGGACACCCATCAGCTGGACCAATGGCAGCGCATCCCCGAGGCGCCGGAGGACCGGTCCCTGTGGAGGGCGTTCATCGCACACAGCTGCGAGTTGCTGCCGCTGTCCGACCTGCTGGCCGTCACCGGCCTGACCCCCACCAAGCGCCTGGCAGTCGCTGTCCTATCGCAAAATGTGACCTTCTACGACGACCTGGACGTCCGGGACTGGCATCTGTTCCGGGTGCGTACCCTGCACGCGGGCCACGGCCGGGCGATCAGTCGCGTCGAGGTCTTCGGCCCGGACGGGGAGCTACGCGCGGGCAGTGAGCTCGTCGGGCTGCTGCGCGGATCCGCGATCTGATGTCCGCACGGCTGATGGATCAGATCTCCGCGAGGGCCTGGTCCTCGTCATCCGAGGCCCCGGACGCGGTCTTCTCCGTCGCGCCGAGGGGCGGCTCCGGCTCGGGCCGCCGGACACGGGGCAGCAGCAGCGCGGCCAGGATCCCGACCGCGAGGACGCAGCCGCCGATGAACAGCCCGAGGGAGTAGCCGGAGGCCAGCGCGTCGAGCCGCGCGGCCCCGTGCCTGAGGCGGCCGTCGGTATGCCTGGTCGCGATCGTCGACACCGCGGCGAGGCCAATCGCCGCGCCGATCTGACGGCTGGTGTTGATCAGACCCGACGCGAGGCCCGCCAGGCGCATCGGCACGCCCGCCGTGGCCGCAGCGACCATCGCGACCATGATAGACCCCACCCCCAGCCCGACGATCAGGACCGGGCCGAACACGTGCACCCAGTACGAGCCGTGCCGGGTGATCGTCGACATCCAGAGCAGACCCGCCGTTCCGCTCGCGAGACCGAACACGATGATCGGCCGCGGACCGAGCCGCCCGATCATCCGGGTGACAATCCGCGAGGCAACGATGATCATGAGCGGCATCGGGAGCATGGCCGCCCCGGCGCGCAGCGGGCTGTAACCCTGAACCTGCTGGAGGAAGAGGGTAAGGAAAAAGAAGATCGTGAACATAGCGGCGCCGAGGAAGGCGGCGACCGAGTTCGCCGCGGCGAGCCCGGGGTAGCGGAAGACGCTCAGCGGCACCAGCGGGGCGGGGGTCGTGGCCTCGACGGCCACGAACGCGGCAAGAAGCACTACCGCCCCAGCCAGCATCCCGAGTGTGACCGGGGACGTCCAGGAGGAACTCTCGGTGCGGACGATGACGTAGACCGACAGCACCAGACCCCCGGTGACGGTCACCGTGCCGGGAATGTCGAGATCACGCAGCCGGCTCAGCTGGCCCCGCGACTCGACGAGCACGAGCCGGGCGGCCACGAGGAGCGCCACGCCGATCGGCACGTTGACGAACAGCACCCACCGCCAGTTCGCGACCTCGGTCAGCGCACCGCCGACGATCGCGCCAAGCGCCCCGCCGCTGGCCGCGGTGGCGCCCCACGCGCCCAACGCCCGGGTCCGCTCCCGCCCCTCGGCGAAGGAGGTCATCAACAGGGTCAGCGTCGCCGGGGCGAGCACGGCCCCACCCAACCCCTGCACGACCCGGGCGACGATGAGCTGCGCCTCGGTCCGCGCAAAACCACCGCCGAGGCTCGCCAGGGTGAACAGCGCCAGCCCGGCCACAAACACCCGGCGGCGACCGAACAGATCCGCCGCCCGGCCGCCGAAGAGCAGCAGACCCGCGAACGCGATCGTATAGGCGTTGACCACCCACTGCAGGCCGCTCGCCGTCATCCCGAGATCGGTCTGCATCGACGGCAGCGCGACGTTCACGATCGAAATGTCCAGAACGACCATGAACTGGGCCAGGCAGCAGACGGCCAGCACGGCCCAGCCCGGAATCCGCAGGCCCGGCGGTGCGCCACCTTCCGGCGAGGCGCCCGCCCCGGTACCGGCGGTCCTGCCGACCACGGCACCGCCCTCACCCGAACCACCCTCGTCCGAATCTGCCCTCACCCGAATACCTCCAAGCTCCAGCCTTCGTACAGCTCCAGCTTTCGTACACCGTACGAAGGCTGGGCCAACCCTACGCCGTACGATGTACCAACGCCAAAATGGCAGACCGTGCCTCCTGCCAGGAGGCGTCCTGCCAGGAGGTGAGTGGCGATGGCGGCGCCGCCGAGTGCGGCCCCGGGGCGGCCCCCGGGGAAGCCGATGGCACGGGTGTCCACCCCACCGGGATGCCGGACGCCCCTGAGCGGTGAACGGCTGGCCCTGGCCGCAATGGAGATCGCCGACGCGGAGGGGCTCGCGGCGGTGTCGATGCGGCGGATCGCCGCACATCTGGGCGTCGGGACGATGACGCTCTACCACCACGTCCGGGACAAGGACGAACTGACCGGCCTGATGTGGGACGCGTTCCTGGCCGGGCATCTGCTGGACGAGGTTCCCGAGGACTGGCGGGACGGCCTCACCCAGATCGCCCGGCGCGCGAGGCGGTCCTTCCAGGAACATCCCTGGGCCCTTCGGATCGGCATCCGCCGGGGTTTCGGTCCCAACAAGCTGCGGCACATCGAGCAGTGCCTGACCATCGCCTCGAAGATCACCGATGATCCGCAGGACCAGCTGCGCATCATCCACTCGCTTAATGATCTGGTGGTCGGCTGCACGCTGCGCGAACTCGGCGACCGAGAGGATTTCGACCGCCGACGGCCTCCGGCGGCCGACGCCCAGAATCGCCCCGGTGTCCCGACGGCGCAACCGGTTTTCTCCGTCCAGGTCCTTGACGCCCAGGTCCTCAACCGCGCGCAGAGCGCCGAGGACGCACAGACCGCCGAGAAGGAGTACCCACGGCTGCGCGCCATCGCCGCCCTCGGCTGCGGCTACACGGCGCCGCGCTTCGAGCAGGCGCTGAAATGGCTTCTCGACGGGATCGCCGTCGCGTACGCGCCGGAGCCGCCAACCGACCAATGATCGGTCGGCCGGGAAGTAGCCGACCGGGGAACAGCCGGGCGATGTTCCGCCGACGATGATCACTGCGCTCGTGTCCGGTGCCCGCCGACGTCACGGCGGATGCCGAATTCGCTGCGGATGCGAAGAAGGGCAAAGAAGGAGGCGTAGCGGTCTTCACGGACACAACTGGAGTAGCTACCGTCGGAGAGAATAAACGCCGCTGACCGTCCACGAGCCGCATTCGGGGCATTATCACCATGACCGCTCGGCTACCTCGTCACGTCGCGCCGCTCGCCGTTGGCGAGCCCACCTCACTCGGGCCCTACCAGCTGCTCGGTCGGCTGGACGCCGGCATCACCGGCATCGTCTATCTGAGCCGTGCGGTCGGAGGCGCGCAGGTCGCGGTCCGCGCGCTGCACCCGGGCGACGCCCTGCGCGCGGACATGCGGGCCCGGTTCGCGGCGGCGATCGACCGCGCTCGCGTGCTGGCCGGGGCACACACCTGCGGCGTGCTCGACGCCGCGCCCGCCGCCGAGCGGCCCTACATGGTCACGGAGTTCGTCGGGGGCCCGACCCTGGCCCGCGAGCTCACCGAACGCGGACCGCTGTCCTCGGACGAGATCGACCGCCTTGCCCGGACCCTGTTGGAGACCATCGATGCGGCGCACCGCACGGTCGGCGCACTCGGCGACCTGACGGCAACGGATGTCGTGCTCTCCGTTACCGGGCCGCGGCTGGTCGACCTGGGTGTCGCGGCGGCCCTGCGGCCACTGCTGCTGTCCCCCGCGGCAGGCTCGGCCGGCGGGACGGCGCCCGGGACGCCGCACATCGTCGCCGGGCGCTCCGGCCACCTGTGGCCTCCCCCCAGCAGCCCCGGCTATGTGCCCGGCTATGTGCCCGGCTATGGCTACGGTCCCGCGGCGGGTGGCTGGGAGGGCCCCGCCGCCGACATCGTCGCGTGGGCCGGGATCGTCGATCTGGCCGCGACGGGAAAGCCCAGCGGGTCTGCCGAACCCGCGGCCCGGGCCGGACGACGCCGCGCCGACCGCTCGGAGCACACGGCTCCCATCGGCGAGGGGGTGCGGCGAGCGCTCGCCCGTGTGCGACAGGCCGATGGGGCCTCTCTGCCCGATACCACCGAACTGCTGGCGCTGCTCGCCGGATCGAAGCCGCGGTCGACCCGAGCGGCGTGGGGCCGTGGCCGACAGGTCGCCACGGCTCACGGCGGGCGGGCGGGCGCCGCGACGACAGGCGCGGATCCGCGGCCTGGGCCTACCGATCCTCGACCACCGACCCGGATGGCTCCCCCCGGAAAGGCTCCCCTCAGGACGGCCACGGGCGGGCGGCACAGCACCGGTCGGCGGGCACCGAGCCCCACCGGGAGTGTCCCTGACCCGATGGCCGCCCGGGCGCTGCCACCGCTCCCGACACTGCCACCGACCCCGACCCCGCCCCCGACACTGCCACCGCCGGAGCGCCCGGGCGGCCATCGGGTCAGGG
>NZ_CDXDOS010000237.1:0-5300 GCF_978021245.1 Frankia sp. CoBUL1 | reverse complement strand
ACCAGTCGGGAAGACCACGGACAGGTCAACAGCCGCAGGATCTGAAGGACCGACAGGTTAAACGACAAGCTCAGGACCCGCATCTGTTCCATGACACGATCGCGGCGAACCTCCGTTACGGCCGGTTGGACGCGACCGACGACGAGCTGCGTGCCGCCCTGGCGGCCGCCAGCCTCTCCGCTCTGCTCGACCGGCTGCCCGAGGGTCTGGCGACCCGGGTCGGCGCTCGGGGCTACCGGTTGTCCGGTGGTGAGCGGCAGCGGTTGGCCATCGCCCGGGTCCTGCTGCAGTCACCACGGGTGCTGGTGCTGGACGAAGCGACCTCGGCGTTGGACACCGTCTCCGAGGCCGCCGTGCGCACCGCCCTGGACCGGCTCGCGGTGGGGCGGGCGTGCCTGGTGATCGCGCACCGGCTGTCCACGGTGATTGACGCCGACCGCATCTACGTGATGGACCACGGCCAGATCGTCGAGGACGGTACGCACAGCGAGCTGCTCGCCGACGGCGGTGCCTACGCCCGCCTCTACCGGCCCACCGTCGTCTGATCGGGTGGGGGCTGTCGGTGGTGGTGCCGTTGCGAGCTGGCCGGCGGGAGGCCGTTACCCGCGTCGGCAGCCTTCCCGGTGCGCCCGGACCGCCCGTAGCACGCCCCGGGCGAGCAGGAACAGCACGAACAGCATCCCGCCGGCCGGCAGCGCGACCAGAAGCGCGGAGACGACCTCCGCGAATGCGGTGACCAGCTTCCCGTCATGGGTCGCCCGGCCCGCCAGCCCGAGATAGTCCCACATGGCCCGGGTCGTCCGGGTAAGCGCGAACGGAACCGAGACCATGAGCACGACCAGGTTCACCAGGATCAGCGGCGCCGCGAGCAGCGCCCAAGCGGTCACCACGATCCGGGCCGGCCGGGTCAGTCCGTCCGGTCGGGTCAGTCCGTCCGGCTGGGGCCGTCCTGCTGATCGGGCAGGCCGCCCGCGCGGGACGCGGTTGCGTCGCCGTGGCAGCGTCGCGCGTAGCGCCGGCCCCATCCGGTTGAACAGGTCCGGTACCCCGGCCAGGTCGCTGACGATGTAGTAGCCGTCCAGCCGGACGAAGGGCGCAAGCTGGCGCATGGCATCCAGGTGGACAAGGACGACGGCGGTCACCAGCACACCGGCGTGGGTGAGCGCGAGAGCCCCGGCGAGCAGCAGAACGAACAGTCCGTTGAAATAGATGCCGCCGAGGTCGGTGCGCAGCCGGCCGAGCCGGCTCAGCCGGTAGGAGTCGGTGACGTCGGTGAAGAAGGCCGGCCACACCAGGTACATGCCGAAACCGATGACTCCCGGGCGGGCACCGCCGTAGTGGCAGGCCGCGGCGTGCCCGCATTCGTGGAACAGCGCGCCGGCGAGGGCCAGGCCGACCACCACCAGGATCAGGGCCGGGGTCGCGAGCACCTCCGCCGCGCTGTCTCGGACGCTGTGCCGGGCGAACGTCCACACGTCGGTGACCACCAGCAGGGCCAGCAGCAGGGCCACGGCCGCTGGCCGGAACAGCATCGCGAACACCCGGCTGACCCGGTGCACGGCCGGCGCGGGTAACAGGGTGTGCCGGGCTGCGAGTGTGAACAGCGCCTTCGCCCGTGGTGCCGGGGTGACGCCGTTCTCGCTGGCGATCAGGCCGAGTGGCATGAGCCGATCCGCTACGAGGTACGCGACGTCGGCGCCACTCATCCGGCGGGCGCAGACCACCGTGACCCGGTCGGCAATCGCGGCGACGTCGCGGGCGCCGTCCGCCGCTTCGAGGATGTGCGCGAGCAGTTCGGTGAGTGCGACGACCTGACCGTCGGCGCGGCGGGCCAGGAAGACGGGTCGGGCCAGGCCCGACCCGGTGAACTCGCCGAGTAGCGCCAGGCCGTCGGCCCGGCTCGGTCTGGCGGGTACCTCGGTCGGCCCGGGAACGCCCGTCGGATCGGTGACGCCGGTGATATCGGTGACGCCGGTGATATCGGTGAGGTCGGGCGTCCGGTCCGGTTTGGAAGGCACCGGCGGCATCGTTGTCGGCCGGGTGGACGACCGGGTGGACGACCGGGTGGACTCGGTCATCTGCGTCCCATCCTCATTGTCATGAACTGGCGGGAAGCCGGCCGCCGGTCCGTCGACCGGCGGCCGGCCGGGTGACCACCCCGGAGGAATCCGGCGGTGTATCTGTCGATCGTAGTGGTAAAGTGGTAAAGCGGTCGGTGTTATTTCTGTATGATGATGTTGATGCTCGGTACCAGCGTGATGAGAATGGGCAGAAATCCACCGGCGACCTGCGGCTCCGCATGAGCGTCGATCTGTGCCATTTTCGACCAGGGGGAGCCGACCGGAAAGAAGGTTGGGTCAAACTCCTTCCGACCGATCTCGACCGCGGCGAGAGTCGTCCGCTCGGGTAGTAGTTCCGCCCATTCCAAGAACAGTTCTCCATTCAGCTTGCCGGCGCAGTTGCCCGTGATATCGTTCATTCTTGTTTCCCACCGATCTGAGTTGCCTCGGATATTCGGGCGGTGGGAACGCTAGCCACCGCTCAACCTGGTGGCCAGTACCTGCACAAGGTGTGTCACGGTCGTGCCAGCGTCGGTCGAAACTTCGGCTGGCCTTCTCGGATCGGCCTGACTGAGGCGAGGGCATGCCTTCCGGCCGGCCGAAGGATAGTCGGCCGGCCGGTGGCCGCGGGTGCACGGTGCCCTTGGCGACCTCGGGAGAACGTGGTCGGGTGCGGTTACCCGGCCGGGGAGACCGGCGTGAGGAGCAGAATCGTTCCGGAGCTCACCACTGCTCGATGCGGTTCCAGCTGTTGGCGATGGTTTTGACGAACGCTCCGTCGCTGTAGGCGGTCTGCGGCTCCGGATGATTATCGATTTGGGCGTTGTTGCTGCCCGGCGAGCCGACCGGGTAGAAGGTGGGGTCGAACTCGGTGCGGTTTATCTCGATCGCAGCCAGGGTCATGCGCTCGGGCAGCAGCTCCGCGTGTTCTTGCGCCAGCTCGACGACGTCTGTCTCCCTGCGGTCCCTCATCTTCTGGCTCCCCTGTGTGTCGCTCGGTACCCGTCATGACGCAGGATGTGGGGCACCGGCCGGTGGCGAGGAATCGGCCGGCGCGGGGTCAGCACTCACCGGAGGGCGCGGCATCTGCGGCATCCGCGGATTCCGCGGAATCCGGTGGTACAACCGAACTGTAGGAGCCGCGGTCACCCTCCGCAACACGGATCTTGTCCTCGGTTGATCTGACCGGTCCAGGCCCACTCGGCGGGTGGTCGGATCATCATCCGAGCCCGGGCGCGAGCCTGGCGTGGGGAAGGCCGATTCTCTACGGATGATTCATCATGGCATTTTTCCCGATGGCGGTAGATGGGTAATCGAAAGCGGTAGGCAATATTGAACTATGATGAATTTTGTCAAAAAATATAAAATAATACTGACCAGTGTCGAACAGTTTCGATCCACTCGTTGATGGACGTTCTCTTCCTCGGGGTTATCTTCGGCGGTGGATATCCGGATGCGGTCCGTTCAAACGACAGCAATTTTTCGCGTGGATGGTAGCGTCGTCGGTGTCCGAGGTCCCGCGTGAACGACGAAGGGTGGACAGGCGATGGCCGCGGCACCGATAGTTCCGCTGCATATACGGCGAGCGCAGTTCGATCCGATCGAGGAACTCGTCCGGATCCGGGACACCGACGGCGTCTGCCGCGTTGTCACCGTGTTCGGGGTACCCGCGTATCTGGTCAGCCGGTACGAGGACGTCCGCGAGATACTCGCGGATCCGGGCAGGTTCAGCAACGTCAATCAGTGGGTCGTAGGTCCTGGCGGTCCCGTCCTGAGTAATGAGGAAATCGCCGAACTGCGGGCGGGGCAGATGCTCGCGTTCGATCCGCCAGATCACACCCGGCTGCGCCGGATGCTCACCCCGGAGTTCACCGTGCGCCGGATGCGCGGGTTGGAGCCGCGGATCCGGGACATCGTCGACGCGGCGCTCGACGAGGTGGAACGGGCCGGCCGGCCGGCCGATCTGGTCGCGACCTTCGCGCTTCCGGTGCCGTCGCTGGTGATCTGCGAGTTGCTGGGGGTGCCGTATTCCGACCGCGCGGAGTTCCAGCACCGCACCCGCCGGCAGATCGACGCCTCGTTGCCGATCGAGCAGCGGCTGGCCCTGCAGCGCGAGGCCCGTGCGTACATGGCCGGGCTGGTCACGCGGGCGCAGGCGGCCCCGGGCGAGGATCTGCTGGGCATGCTGGTGCGCGAGCACGGCGACGAACTGAGCACCGCCGAGCTGGTCGGCATCGCCTCGCTGCTGCTGGTCGCCGGGCACGAGACGACGTCGAACATGCTTGCTCTCGGCACCCTGGCGCTGCTGCGCCATCCCGACCAGCTCGCCATGGTCCGCGACGATCCGGCCCAGGTCGAGCCCGCCGTCGAGGAACTGCTGCGGTGGCTGTCCATCGTGCCCTCCGGTGTGCCCCGCACGACGACGACCGAGGTGGAGATCGCCGGTCACCGCATCCCGGCGGGCGAACAACTGCTCCTGGCGCTACCCGCGGCCAACCGAGACCCGGCTCTCGTCGGGGATCCGGACCGGCTCGACATCACCCGTGGCGCTCCCGGTCACGTCGCTTTCGGCCACGGCGTGCACCACTGCCTGGGAGCGCCGCTGGCCCGGATGGAGATGCGCATCGCGTTCCCCGCGCTGCTGCGACGCTTCCCCGATCTCGCGCTGGCCGTGCCCTACGAACAGGTCGCGTTCCGTGCCCATCATGTCGTACACGGGCTGCACGCACTCCCGGTCACCTGGTGAGACCCGGTCACCTGGTGGAAGAGGGCGGAACAGGAGGGTGTCGCATGAAGATTGTCGCTGATCGCGCCGTCTGTGTCGGCGCTGGGATGTGCGTGATGACCGCGCCGGAGGTCTTCGATCAGGGTGACGACGGCCTCGTCGTCACCCTGATCGAAGAGATCGCCGCCGGTCGGCTGGACGCCGTGCGTCGATCGGTCGCGCTGTGTCCGTCGAAGGCGCTGCGCGTGCTGGACGACTGACGAACGGGTCGGCCGCCCGGCGGGCGTCACGCGGTGCAGCTGCTGGTGAAGCTATCCGTGGGCGGCGTGGATCCCGGCGGCGTGGACATGGCACCTCCGATGCGTCGCGACCGGGGTCGTCGGGCGCACGTCCGGATGGCGGGCGAGATCCGGTCTCCGCTGATCATAATAGGTTGATGAGCTGACGGATCGCGGCGCATCAAGACCCTGATGCCGCCTCAAGACCCTGATGCGTGGTTCCGTGCCGCTCCAGGG
>NZ_CDXDOS010000236.1:0-5326 GCF_978021245.1 Frankia sp. CoBUL1 | reverse complement strand
GGGCTACCCGGTGGCGGCGGGCATGGGGGTGCCGGTCGGAAGGCGAGACCGGATCTGTGGCAGAGTTTTTGCCATGACGCGGTCCGTTGCGACGCGCAGGCCCGCCATGGCACGCCGTGCCGCCGCCACGGCGTTGACCCTGGGCGGCGCGGCCGGGCTCACCTACGGCATTCCGTCGCTCATCACACTGCGTCGACTACGGCTGCGGTGGACGCCAGCGCTCGCAGGGCTCGGCGCGCCCGATCACGTTGCGCTCACCTTCGACGATGGTCCGGATCCCGTGTCCACGCCGCAGTTTCTCGACGTGCTCGCCGAACTCGACGTGCGGGCGACGTTCTTCGTCCTCGGTGGTCTGCTGGAACGCGCACCGACGTTGGCGCGGGAGATGGCCGCCGCCGGGCACGAGCTGGCCGTGCACGGCTGGGATCATCGCCCGATGCTGTTGCGCGGTCCCCGCTCCACGCACGACCATCTCGCCCGCACCCGGGACCTGGTCGTCGAGATCACCGGTCGCGCGCCGCGGTTCGTCCGGCCGCCGCACGGCATCCTCTCGGCCGGGCTGCTCGTCGCGGCCCGTCGCCTCGACCTCAGCCCCGTCCTGTGGTCGGCATGGGGACGCGACTGGACGGCCGAGGCGACGCCGGGCAGCGTGCTGGGCACCGTCGCCCCCGACCTGCGCGGGGGCGCCACGGTGCTGCTGCACGACTGTGACTGCACATCAGCCCCCGGGGCCTGGCGCAGCGCGCTCGGGGCTCTGCCCGGGATCGCCGCGCGCTGCGACGACGCCGGCCTGCGCCTTGGACCACTCGCCGAGCACGGCCTGCCGGCCTGGTCGAATCCTCCTTCTGGCAGGAGCGGCCGGGCAGGTCAGACGGCCGGGTAGAGGGAGTAGCCCGGGAAGTTGCCGACGAGCCGCTCGTCGGCGTCCGCGCCTACGGTGACGGCCCTGGCCAGATGGACACCGCCGACGAAGGCCCCCTTCCAGGAGGCGCCGCGGCCACCGAACGGCTCGTCCCGGTCGCCGCGGGAGCGCGGCTTGTTGACTCCAACCTTGAACGCCTGCAGCTCCCCGGCGAGCCGGCGGGCATGGGACTCGTCGTCGCAGGCCAGTGAGGCGACCAGCGCGCCGTTGGAGGCGTTCATCGCAGCCAGCAGCTCGGCCTCCGAGTCGACGACGACGATGGTGTCGACCGGGCCGAACGGCTCCGCGTGGTGCAGCGCGGACGACGCCGGCGGGCTCAGGATCGCCACCGGCGGCACATAGGCGGAGGTGTCCTGCCCGGGGATGAACCGGCCGTCCGCGAGGTCTCCGCGGTAGATCGGCACGCCGCCCTTCGTGATCGCCTCGTCGATCTTCGCGGCCAGCTCGGTCGCCTTGTCCGTGGTGATGACCGGGCCGTAGTCCAGCTCGGGCAGCGGGTCGGTGTCGTCGGCGACGGCGAGGGGATGGCCGAACCGGACGCCGGAGACCACCGGCAGGTACATCTGGAGGAACCTGTCGAACAGTTGGCGCTGGACGACGTAGCGGGGGTAGGCGGTGCAGCGCTGCTTGCCGTACTCGAAGCCCTTCTTCAGATGGGCGGCGAGCATGTCCCACTGGGAGAAGTCCCAGATACCCCAGGCGTTGAGGCCCTCCTGCTCTAGGAAGTGGCGCTTACCGGTGTCGACCAGGGCGGCGGCGACCTGGCCACCCGCCGACCGGCCGCCCACGAAGGCCAGGCAGCCGATCTCGGGGGCGCGGACCAGCGCCGAGCTCAGCCGGGAACCCGATCCGGAGACCAGCGAGACCGGCAGACCCTCTCGGCGGGCTAGTGCGCTCGCCAGGGTCAGGCAGGCGGCGCCGCCGTCGGTCGGGGTCTTGGCGATGGTGCCGTTGCCGGCGAGGATCTGGACGAGCACGGCATGCATGAGCACGCTCATCGGGTAGTTCCAGCTGGCGATGTTGCTCACCGGACCGGGTAGCGGGGTGCGCCCGGCGATCATGCCGTCGATCTCGTCGATGTACCAGCGCACCCCGTCGAGGGCACGGTCGACGTCGGTGCGCGCCAGTCGCCAGGGCTTGCCGATCTCCCAGACGAGCAGGAGAGCCAGCAGGTCGCGGTAGGCGTCCATGGCGTCGACGGCGGCGCGTACCCGGGCCTTGCGCTCGGGCAGCGCCACGTCGCGCCAGTGCTTGTGGTCGTCGAGAGCGGCCCGGATCGCATCCCGGGCCTCGTCCTGCTCGATCATCGGGGGCCCGGCGATCGGTGCGCCGTCGACGGGGGACAGGCTGTGCAGTGGATTTCCAGTTCGATGCCAGTGCCCGCCCCAGAGATTACGGAGGCGGTCCTCGTCGAACGCCTCGGGGGCAACCTGGCGGCAGGTGGTGAACGCCTCGGACCAGGTGGTACCCGGCTTAATGTGGAGTCGTGGCTGGGAGCTGCTGGATGCTGCGGCCATACCGGTGATATTGACGGTCATCCGCCGATCACGCCAGGCAAAGCGGCCCACTATTTCGAGGATTCTTAGATGACTGTATCAGAGTAATAACTCTCGGTAATTTCCTGCATAAACCGTCATGTGGTCACTCATCGCCCCCGCTTGATATCCAATGATCTTGCTGCTGCTGCTGCTGGTGGCTTGTCGCGCTGGTCGCCGGGGTCGTTGCCAGGAGGAAACCGGGCGCGACTCGCCACGCGAACATGGTCCTATGCGGGTGGGTGGCAGCGTCCACCGCGTACTATTTCCGGCATGTCGGATGCGTTTATCGGGCAAGATGGTGGCACCACTTCGGCGCCGTCACGACCTCGGGTGTGTACTTCATCACGTAGAGTGGGTTGGTGTCCGAACCGCCTTTCGTTCGCGTCCGGGTTGCCGCCGCTCGGACCATTCGATCCTGATTCCCGGATGTGTGATGACGGCCAGTGTCGTGCCGCCGTCGGCCGCTGAAGCCGACTCCGTCGAGGGCTCCGCGCCGATCCGGGTCCTCGTAGTAGATGATCATGAGCTGTTCCTTCAGGGCCTGCAGACGGTCCTGGAGATCGAGGAGGACATCAGCGTCGTCGGCCGGGCCGGTAACGGTCAAGAGGCTCTGACCTTGGCCTCCGGGACATCGCCGGACATCGTCCTGATGGATGTCCGGATGCCGGGCCGGGACGGGATCGCCGCGGCGGGTGCCATCAAACGTGCTGTTCCGCGCACGCGTATCGTGATGCTCACGGTCTCGGACGAGGAGTCCGACCTGTTCGAGGCGATCAAGGCGGGTGCGGTCGGGTACCTGCTGAAGTCGATTCCGCCGCACGAGGTGGCCGACGCGGTGCGGGCTGTCCACAATGGGCAGAGCCTGATCAGTCCTTCGATGGCATCGAAGTTGATGGTCGAGTTCGCCACGATGGCCCGGGGTGCCGAGGACCGTCCTCGGGCGCACGCCCCGCACCTGACCGCGCGAGAACTCGAGGTACTGAAGCTGGTCGCTGAGGGGCGCGCGAACCGCGAGATTGCCCGCAAGCTGTTCATCAGTGAGAACACGGTCAAGAACCACGTTCGTAACATCCTGGACAAACTGCAGCTGCACTCGCGGATGGAGGCCGTGATGTACGCGGTTCGTCAGGGGCTGTTCGACATCGAGTGAGCCCGGCGGGGCCGCACGGCTGCCACGGTGGGTCTCTGCCCGCCGACCCGCGGGGCCTGGTCGGCGGGATATTGCTCTGGGGTGGGTGACGGGACTTGAACCCGCGGCCACCGGGACCACAACCCGGTGCTCTACCAGCTGAGCTACACCCACCAGAACCTGGCTGCCATGCCGAAGGAGGAGACCCGGCCGGACCGGAGATCCTCCGACCGGTGCGAATCCGGAATATTCCGAATCCGGGACGTTCCACCCACGCCGCCTGACCAAGCGAAGCTATCGTACCGGTCCGCGCCACCGGATGGGCAAGGGGGTTACCCCGGTCATGCCCGCCGCGCTCTGCGAGATCACTGCCCGTTCAGGCGGGCGGTGGAAGGTCTCCCGTCCAGTCGCGCGGGTGAACCGGCCGGGTCGTCCGGTTGCGGGTGCTCGGAGCCTCCGGCGGTCAGGGCGGCCAGCGACGCATCGGCCTGGTCGCGGATCTCGGCGGCGATCGCGCGGGCCTGCTCGGTGCCCGGCCCCGGCTGGGGAACGAACACGGCCCGTCGGTAGTAGCGCAGCTCCTCGATGCTCTCCTGAATGTCCGCCAGGGCCCGGTGGCCGCCGTGTTTGACCGGAGCCGCGTAGTAGGCCCGCACGTACCAGCGGCGGGCGAGCTCCTTGATCGACGAAACGTCGATCATGCGGTAGTGCAGGTGAGCGTCCAGTGACGGCAGATAGCGTGCGAGGAAGGTGCGGTCCGTGGCGATCGAGTTGCCGCACAACGGGGCCTTGCGCACCTCGGGAATCCGGGTGCGGACGTAGTCGAGGAGCTGGCGCTCCGCGTCGTTGAGGGACAAGGTGGACGCCCGGACGGCGGCGGTCAGGCCCGAGGCCTCGTGCATCTCGCGGACGACCGGCTCCATGGTCTGCAGCGCCTCCTCCGGCGCCGAGATGACCAGGTCGATGCCCTCGTCGAGGATGTTGAGCTCACTGTCCGTGATCAAGCAGGCCACTTCCAGGAGTAGATCCGACGCGGCGTCCAGGCCGGTCATCTCGCAGTCGATCCACACCAGTCGATCCATCCCGCTGACACTATGGTCTGCGGTCGCCGTCGTCACGTGCACCCTCGGGTTCTCGTCGTATGGCTGAGTGCCCGCTCCGCCGAGATCATCCTACAGTCCCTGCTCCGTTACTGACGGTGAAGCTGATGGAGATCTGAGTGTTCCCGGCTCCGACCAGGATCGCGGTCAGGGTGTACAGCCCGTCCGGGACCTCGGAGGTCTGCCATCCGCCGGGATGCGGCGTGAACAGGTACGGCGGGCCTGGGAGATCCCGCCGGTACGGCCCGGTCGGTCCGTTCAGCACGTACGTCAGGGGGCCGGCGTAGCCCGTCGTCTCCACCCGGATGATGCGGAAGCCGGAGATGGTCTCGCCCTGGTGGATGCCGGCGAAGGTGAACGGTGCGACGGACATCGTCGACGACGGCGTGGGCATGGCGCCCGGGCCGGGCCGGGATGGACGACCGTCGGGTGCGGGGGATGCCGCCGGGGTCGGACCGGACCGGGGTTCCTGGCTGTGATAGCCGAACACCAGGATCGGCATCAGGACCAGGGCAGCGAAGAACAGCGCAAGACCGACCCAACCCCGTCTGAGGGCATCCACGCTGACTGCGTCCCTCCGCCATGCCGCCCATGGGTTCGGGTCACTTTAGAGCGTGTCTTGCGTGGCCGCCCGGGG
>NZ_CDXDOS010000235.1:0-5329 GCF_978021245.1 Frankia sp. CoBUL1 | reverse complement strand
TCACGACGGACCCGCGCCTTAACTCGCCTCACCGACAGCACCCGACCGGCAACGCCGGCCGGGCATTCGGCGAGCCCTCCCACGACATCACCGAACACTTACGGCCATTCTGACCACCGCCGGGGCGACCCTCGCGGTGAGCAGCATCCTGGCTCTGGTGAACGCGGGCGCCGCGCAGGCCGGTGGAGCGACCTGGGCGAGCTGCCCGGGCGGGCAGGCGACGGAGGTCGGTGTGCCGGCGGCGGCCGGAGAGCCGAACAGACCCGCGACGTATCTCGACGCCGGTTTCTACGTCCATGTCGCCTCGTTGTCGCCTCGTTGTGGCCGCCGGCCACGGCATCGCTGTGCCGGACCGGCCCCGGCCGGGGTGAGGAGGCCGGCGAGCCGATCTTCAGGTTCGGGCACCTGAGCTGCCCCGGCGGCGACGCGACCTTCGGTGTGCGCAGGCCCGCGGTACCGGACCGGGCGAGCGCCGACGTCCCGCCGGCGACCTGGGGGACCTACCTGCCGGCCGGCTGGTACAGCCTGGACGACCTGAGCGACCCGTCGTGGACGTCGGTTTGCTGGTCGTCCAGGAGACGCTGACCGATCCCGGCCGGCGAAGCGCCGATTCAGGTTGAAGCGCCGAATCCGGTCGACCGGATTAATCGGATTAACCGGAATCGGCGCGAGAGGACCGGGCCGATCAGTAGCGGTAGTGGTCGGCCTTGTACGGACCCTCGACGGGCACGCCGATGTAGTCCGCCTGCTGCTTGGTCAGCTGGGTGAGCTTCACGCCCAGCGCGTCCAGGTGCAGCCGGGCGACCTTCTCGTCGAGGTTCTTGGGCAGCACGTATACCCCGACGGGGTAGTTTTCGGTCTTCGTGAACAGCTCGATCTGCGCGATCACCTGGTTGGTGAAGCTGTTCGACATCACGAAGCTCGGATGTCCGGTGGCGCAACCGAGGTTCATCAGCCGGCCCTCGGCCAACACGATGATCGAGTGGCCGTCCGGGAACACCCACTCGTCGACCTGCGGCTTGATGTTGATCTTCTCGATGCCGGGGGTCCTGGCCAGGCCGGCCATGTCGATCTCGTTGTCGAAGTGCCCGATGTTCGACACGATCGCCTGGTGCTTCATCGCCGCCATGTGCTCGGCATGGATGATGTTGAGGTTGCCGGTCGTGGTGACGAAGATGTCCGCCGTCGCGACGACGTCCTCCAGGGTGGTGACCTGGAAACCGTCCATCGCGGCCTGCAGGGCGCAGATCGGGTCGATCTCGGTGACGATCACCCGGGCTCCCTGGCCGCGCAGCGCGTCCGCACAGCCCTTGCCGACGTCACCGTAGCCGCACACCACGGCGACCTTGCCGCCGATGAGCACGTCGGTGGCGCGGTTGAGACCGTCGATGACGGAGTGGCGGCAGCCGTACTTGTTGTCGAACTTCGACTTCGTCACCGAGTCGTTGACGTTGATCGCCGGAAATGCCAGCGTGCCGGCCTTCGCCATCTCATAGAGACGGTGCACGCCGGTCGTGGTCTCCTCGGTGACGCCCTTGATGTTCTTCGCGGTCTCGGTCCACCGACCCGGCTTCTGCGCGATGGTGCGGCGCAGGGTCTCCAGGACGATCGCGTACTCCTCGCCGTCCGCAGCGTCCGTCGCGGGGACCGCGCCGGCCGCCTCGAACTGGGCGCCCTTGTGGACGAGCAGGGTCGCGTCGCCGCCGTCGTCGAGGATCATGTTCGGGGTGCCGCCGTCCGGCCAGGCCAGCGCCTGGTCCGTGCACCACCAGTACTCGTCGAGGGTCTCGCCCTTCCAGGCGAAGACCGGCACGCCCCGCGGGTCGTCCTTGCTTCCGTTCGGCCCGACGACGACGGCGGCGGCCGCGTGGTCCTGGGTAGAGAAGATGTTGCAGGAGACCCAACGGACGTCGGCGCCGAGCGCTACCAAGGTCTCGATCAGCACCGCGGTCTGAATTGTCATGTGCAGGGAGCCCATGATGCGGGCGCCCCTGAGGGGCTGGCTGGCCGCGTATTCCGCCCGGGTGGCCATGAGGCCGGGCATCTCGTGCTCGGCAAGCCGGATCTCCTTGCGGCCGAACTCGGCCAGTGCGAGATCCGCGACCTTGAACTCGAAACTCATGCCCTCTCCTTCGATGCTCGGGCGGCTGCCGAGCCTATACGGCGGATGTCTCGTCCCGGTTTCCACCCGCCATCGGCCGCGGCCGTGATGCGCCGGCCTTGGAACGGGTTTCTTGAGCGTCCCACATGTCGCCGTGTTGACGAAGACCCGGTCCGGTTCTGTCGACCGCCGGGCCCGGGTCGTCCTGGCGCGGCTGGTGCACCCAGCCGCGTTCGTCCGCCCAGACCAACAGGGGTGGGAGGACGACCAGCGCGGATAGCAGGGCGACGGCGACGTTGAGGGCGACCAGCAGACCGAAGTCACGCAGCAGCGGTAGGGAGCTGAAGGCCAGGACGGCGACCCCGATCACGGCGGCGAGCGCGGAGACCACGAAGGCGCGTCCGGTGCGGGCCGCGGTCTGGTCGGCGGCCTCCTTCGGCGTCAGGCCGCGTCGACGCTCTTCCAGGTGGCGAAGCACGAGCAGGGTGGTGAACTCGCTGCCCAGCGCGATGACGAGCGGGCCGCCGACCGCGGTGAGCGGGCTGAGATCGACACCGGCCAGCCAGGCGATCATGGAGCTGAGCCCGACCGCGATCAGCACTGGCACCAGCGACAGGACCGCCCGGACGATGCTGCGGTGCCAGACCAGCAGCATGAGCAGGACGCCGACCAGCGCGAAGTAGGTCAGCTGGGTCCGGTTCTTCGTGAAGTTCTCCAGCAGCCCGGTGCCGACCACGACGAGGCCCGACGGGGTGGCGCGTACCCCTTGCGGCGGATGGACCGTGTCCCGGATGTCGTCGACGATTGCGGCCTGCCGTTCCAACGAGCCCGATCCGGTACGGAAGACGAGGTTGAGCGCGTTGTGGGCCAGGTTCACCGTGGCGCGCTGGAGGTCGGGCGGTGCCGCGGCGTAGCCGAGCCGGACGTCCTGACCCGTCGGCAGGACGACCGTCGTGTTCGGCACCTCCATCATGAAGCTGATGGTCGTGACGAGGCTCGACGCGGTCAGCAGGTCGGCCGGGTCCTTCGCGAGCCGGGTGTTCGCGAACTCGGCGAGGAAGGCGACGGTGGCGTCGTCGAAGACGTTCGGTGACTGGACGTAGATGCCCAGCTCGCTGGCGGATCCGGTGCTCGCGCGCAGCGTGTTGATGTTCTTGATGACCTGACCCTGCTGGTCGACCCATTTCTCCGGATCGGTCTGGATCTTCAGTGTGCCGTCGGTGACGATCCCGACGGCGAAGACCGCGACGGACACGGCGACGAGCGGGACCGCGGTGATCCGTGGCAGGGACCCCAGGGTGATCACCGTCCGACCCAGCGGGCCGTGGGTGTAGTCCTTCGGGGGGGTTGGCCGGCGACGTTCCCGCAGGCCCAACGAGGCGGTGAGGAACAGGATCGTGGCGATGACGATCACCGGCAGGCCCAGGGCGAGCAGCGTGCCGAAGTCCCGGATCATCGGGACGTCGCTGAACTCCAGCGCGAGGAAGGACAGCACCGCGGGCAGCAGCCCGGCCAGGGCCGCGGTGACGGGATGGCCGGCCCGGGCCAGTTGAGCCTCCTCCTCCACCCGGCTGTGGAGCTGGACGGCGAAGTCGATGCCGACGCCGAGCAGCACCGGCAGACCGGAGATGGTCACCACCGACAGCGGGACACCCGCGTAGCCGGCGAGGCCGAACGCCCAGATGAGGCCGACGGCGACGACGCCGAGCGGGAGCAGCCGCCAGCGCACCGCGAAGGCGACGAGCAGCAGGCCGGCCATCAGCGCCAGGGAGATGCCCCCGAGGGTGACGAACCCGCCGCGCAGGTAGTCGTTGAGGTCGCGCAGCAGCGCGGGCGCCCCGGTCGACATTGTTGTCGCATTGTCGAACATGCGTTCGGACACGGCCTTCTCGGCCAGGGTCGCGGCCTGGCCCTCGGTCGTGAGGGAGGCGTTGCCCCGCAGTCGGGTGACCATCTGGCTGGTGGATTCGGTCGGGAAGAACGGCTTGATCGACTTACGGATGGCACCCGTGTTGTCGCGGAGCAGGAAGGAGACCCAGGCCGGGTTGTCGTAGACCCGCTCGGCCACCGGGATCGCCTGCATCCGCCGCAGCGTCGTGACGGAGTCGGCGAGGCGCCGCTGGGCGGAGACCGGATCCGGATCGCGGCGCTGGGCACCGAGCAGGATCTTCCCGGCGGGGCTGTTGACGGGATTGCCGTCCGGGCTCGTGACCAGGTTGTTCGTGAACTCCAGCGCCGCGAGCGGGGTGATAACCGATTCGATCCGGTCATCGGCGTCGAGGCTGGCCTGCAACTCCCGGAACTGGCTGATGTTGCGCTTGGTGAACAGGTCCTCGAGTCGTTCGCCCTTGTCCAGAGTGAACAGCGTGACCATCGCCTGGCCGCCGAAGAGGGACTGGTAGGCGACGTTGTCCCGGGCGACCTGGGAGTCGGGGTTCAGATAGTTGTCCTGGCCGGTGGTGAATTCCAGCCGGGTGGTTCCGAACCCCAGGGCGGCGGTGACGAGCAGCGCCACGACGGCGACGATGCCCGAGCGCCGACTGACCGTACCGACCGTACCGACCATACGGGCGAGTGCCGCCGATGGCCCGGACCGGCGGTCCGGGCCCGACCCGTGGTCCGGTTCCGAGGGGCGGCCTGGCTCCGACCGGTGTTCGGGCCGGCCGGGATGATCGGCTGGATCGTCGGTGGAGGGGGAAGGCGTCGACATCGGTCACGCTCCGGAGTTATCCGCGTTGCCTCCGGATCGACGCGTGTTACCTGTCGGTCCGACGGCTGTGTCCCTGCTGTATAGCGCAGCAGGTCACACCGCCTGAAGGCCCCGGGGCAGCCGATTTCGCCGGAAAATGTTTCAGGCGATCAACACGCCCCCGGGCCTGGCTCCCCGGGCTCGGCTACCGTCGCCATCCTCTCCGGGGTCGGACGTGCCCGGGGTCAGACGCCCGCGGACTCCCGTGACGGTCGGAGTTCGACGAGCGAGTCGTAGCTCGGGAAGAAGAGCCCCTCGTGCCCGTCATCCCAACGCACGACGAACGGCGGGCCTCCGTCCTCGCCGCGTACCTCGACCACGGTCCCGTGTCGTTCCGGGCTGCCCACCGTGCGGCCGTGGACGACGAACCTCTCTCCGACGGATGCGAACATCATGATGGTCGACCTCCCTGCCGGGCGATCCGGTCTGCTCTGCCTGGATGCTCCGGTGACCGATCGCATGCGCGTGCTCTTTCTGCC
>NZ_CDXDOS010000234.1:3675-5458 GCF_978021245.1 Frankia sp. CoBUL1 | reverse complement strand
GCCCGCCTTCCTCACAGCGGTGATCGGTGGCCCGTCGGCCGACGTCGAGGACCGGGCGGATCACCGGATGCTGCCCGGCCCCCGGACGGCATCCGGTGGGTACCACACCACAAAGAAGGGCACGGACTGTGGAGGCGGCCACTGTGGGGGCGACCACTGAAACGTGGGGGCGTGGGGGCGACCACTGAAAAGGAGATGACGAGCACGGGGAGGACCGCATGCTCGCGAGTGACCATCGGCTCGGGCTGGCTGCCGAGGCGTTCATCTTCGGATATCCCCTGGTCAGCAACGTCCGGCTGAGCGTACGGACGGCGGCTGAGGGAATCGGGCCAATCCGGCCTGCCGGGTACAACGCCTTCGCTCACGAGACGGAACCACCCGCGCCACTGTCCTGCTTCGTCAGCGTCGACAACGACGCCCTGTGCTCGGTGGCCGAGGTCGACCTCACGCCGGGTCCGCTGGTCCTGCGGATCCCCGACACGCCGGATCGTTACAGCGTTATGATCTTCATGGACGCCTGGCGGAACAACTTCGCCTACGTGGGACGGCGAACCACCGGCGGACGGGGTGGGCGCTATCTGCTCGTCCCGCCGGGCTGGACAGGCAGCGCGCCCGCGTCGCTGGCCCGCATCGAGGCACCGACCCGGCTGCTGACGCTGATCAACCGGTTCGGCTTCGACGGCCCGGCGGACATCGCGGCGGTGTCCCGGCTGCAGGAGGAACTGGACCTGAGCCCGCTGGATCCCGAGGCCCGCCGCGCGGAGGGACCGCCAGAACACTCGAAGAGGGTCTGTGACGACCTCCGGTTCTGGGAGGAGCTGCGCATCTGGCTGCGCTCCTATCCTCCGTCGCGGGCCGAGGCCGAGTACGCCCGCCACTTCACCTCGCTCGGGATCCTCGACGATCCTTCGCCGTACGTCGACCCCAACCCGGGCCTCGCCTGGTCCCTGCGCACCGGGCTGCGCGCCGGCCGCGACAAGCTCGAACGGGTGGCGCACGCCGGCCGGGCGCTGACGAACGGCTGGGTGAGCACCCCGCATGCCCTCGACTTCAACCTGGACCGACTCGGACCGGGCACGATCGACGATCCGGCCTGGCGGATAAGCGATCGGGCACAGGCCCGTCTCGCCCGGGCGATGGCCGCCCGGCTCCCGCGGGGTGCGACACACGGCTATGAGGAGATCCAGGCGAGCCGTGCCATTGACACGGACGGCCGTCAGCTGAGCGGGGCCCACCGGTACCTGCTGGAGCTGGTGCCGCCGCCGCAGGCCGCGTTCTGGTCGCTGACGATGTACGACGCGCCCGAGTACTACCTCGTCGAGAATCCCCTGCACCGGTATTCCCTGCGGAGCGGCGACCGCGATCTGCGCCGCGGTCCGGACGGCTCGGTGCGCATCCTGCTCCAGAGTGATCCCCTGGAGGACGGCGGGCCGCTTGACAACTGGCTGCCCGCGGCGGTCGGCGATTTCCGGCCCGTCCTACGGATCTACGAGCCGGGGGCCGACGTCCTCGACGGAACGTACGTGCTCCCTCCCATCCGCCGCATCGACCGATCACCGGGCCGGCCGATCATCAGGCCGACCGTTCACCGGGGCGTCGGGGCGCCGGGGCAGGCAGGTCACCCGGGCGGGCAGGTCAGCCTCGACGATCATCGATGATGATGCGCAGCGGCGGCCGACGTCCCTCCCCGACCTCATCGACCTCCCCGAGGGATCCGAGCACGGTGACCGGCGGGCCGGCAGCCGGCCGGGAACCGTCCGGCTTGGAACCGTCCGACCGGGAA
>NZ_CDXDOS010000234.1:0-3550 GCF_978021245.1 Frankia sp. CoBUL1 | reverse complement strand
CGGCCAGCCGCACGGGCAACACCTGCTGATCGAGGAAATGTTCCCGTCCGGAAGGGCTCGTCGCGTAGTAGGCCACGGTGATGGAGGTGCCCCGACCGTCCCGCACGGTGCTCGCCGACGGACGGCCGAGGGATCCGGAATGCACCCGGGACCGACCGGAGTCGTTGCGGTCAGTCACGATTCCGGTGCTGTCCATGCCGCCAGCGATGTTGGCAATACTGGTGATACTGATGATATCGGTGGTATCGAGGCCGTCCGCGTCGACGGTGAGGATCATCGAGGTGGGGATCCGCGGATGGACCGGAATCGACAGGCGGCGGACACCCTCGGTGAGCACGACGCGGGCGGAACGGGCGCCCGCGGGCGCGGCATCCACTCTCAGGGTCACCGCCACCCGCCTGCCGCTCCTGACCGCCAGCCGTTCGACCCGCGCGGTGGAGGGCGAGGCGGGTGAGCGGTCGTAGGCCGATGCCAGGCGGAGCAGATAGGCCGGGCGGTCCGCGTGGTCAGCGGCCACGATGAGATCGTCGACCCCCCGCGACACGGCGAACAGCACAGGATCTTCGAGCTTCGGCCCGTTCGCGGTCACCGGAGTGGGATGCCCGAGAAACGGCGGGTTCGCCGCGACGAACACGAGCGGATTGCCCGGCAGCCGATCCAGCATCGCGCTGAGGTCACGGTCGTGCCCGGTGAGCGTGAGGTTGGCGCGCACCGCCCCGACCAGGACGACGGCCGTGAGCGCCAGGATGGCGGCGCCGGTCCCCGCGACGGCGATGAGCCCGAGTCTTCGCCCGCGGGCGAAGACGGCTTCGCCGGCCCTGACCAGGCCCTCCGCGCCGAGGTGGACGAGCGGGATGAGCACCGGGACCAGGTAGAAAGGGCCGACGTAGCGGATGCCGCCCCACAACTCGGCCGCGTTCCACGCGCCCCAGAAGCCGACGTATCCGCCCAGGAAGAGCAGCCCACCCGCACCCAGGAGCGCGGCGGGTGCGGACAGCTGCCGCCGAGCCGCCACGACGATCGCGCAGCCGGCCAGCACCACTCCCCCGCAGGCCCAGCCGCCGAACAGCCACAGGTGGTCGCCGACCGACCGCAGCCCTTCGAGCAAGCCGAAGTCGTGCCTGCCGTCGCCGGGATACAGCTTGCGCACCCCGAAGCCGAGCTTGTCGTCGGGTTCGAGGAGCGTGAACGGCAGCCGCAACGGGTCACCGGTGGCAGCGGCGTTGCTGAGCAGGACAAGCGCCACGGGCGCGGCGAGCCCGCAAAGCAGCCACCAGCCCAGCCACCAGCGCCCGCCCGTGGAGGTCAGGAGCAGCCAGATCGCGAGCGGAGCCAGGAGCAGGACGACGTCGTACGGCCGCACCGCCGCCGCCACGCCGAGGGCGAGGCCCGCGACGACCACCGGTGCCGCCCGTCGGCGGCGCCGTCCCCGCAACACTCCCAGAACGGTCACCTGCAGCAGCACCAGGGTCAGCAGGTAGCTCAGCACCATCGCGCTCTGCAGGATCACCAGCGGGGAGAGGGCGAGCAGGGTCGCCGCCAACGCCGCGGTCCGCCGGTTACCGAACAGCTCGACGCCCAGCAGGTAGGTGACGACGACCGCCGCCATGACGATCATTGCAAGCACCGGATCGATGCTTCCCGTCAGCACGATGCCGATTGCGAAGATCGCGGGTACGAAGGGCGTGTACTTCAACACGTAGTGATCGCCGACAACGGTTCCCAGCCACGGCAGGTAGGACCGTGCCGGGTCCGGGGCGGGCGGGAACAGGCGGCCCTCGGCGAGGGTCCTGGCATGCAGGAGGTAGATGCCCTCGTCGTTGTTGACCGACAGGAACGGGAACACGGTGTGCCGGAGGACGACGGCGACCGCCGTGCTCAGAACGGCGAGCACCATCACGTACCGAGCGGGCCCCGAGATGCTCGCGAGACGAACGCGCAGCCGCTGGACGGGAGTCCGCCGACCGCGAGCGGCGTCGGAAGCCGGCGGCCCGGCCGGCGGTTGTTCTCCGTCCGGCCGGGACCGCGGCGTGTCGTTCCGGGGCTCGGCGTCACCCCCGAGCCCAGTGTTACCCCTGGGCACGGCGTCACCCCTGGGCACGGCGGCGACCACCGATCCGGGTGTCCCGTGCGCAAGGCCACTCTCCAAGCCGGGACTCACGACAACCTGCGCATCGATGACGTCGAAGGGCGCCTGCGGCTCTGTCCCGGGTTCGACGGAGACAGGCCCCGTCTGCCCCATCTCGTGCCGGCTGCTCATCCACGGCACGGTACCCAGCGCCCTCGGCCGCAGCGGACGCAGGTCGGTCCGACTCGCCCTCCAGGTCCCCACCATCGGCTGGACGGTCAGGACAGGTCATGGGAGGAGGGAAACGACTGCCAGGGGGAATCGCCGACCGTCACCGCGGACGGGCGCGGTTCGCCGGGCGCCGCACCCGCGCCTTGGAGCCGCCCGGAACCCTCCGGCGGTCCCTCGGCCATCGACGCCATGGCCGTCGCGGCGGATGCCGCTCCGGCCGCATCCGCATCCGCACCGGCGACCGGGAAGCCGGCCAGAGCGCCGTGCTCGGATCCCACCAGAGCGGACGGATCACTGGGAACATCCGTCGCGGCCGCCGCCACCACCGCGGAGCCCGGGCGACGGGCAAGTCGCTCCGAGCGAGCCGCATGCCAGGTGAGCTCGGTTCCGACCGCATCCGCGTCGATCTCGTAGGTAACCCGCCGTTCCCCTTCGCCCGTCTCGAACGACCGCTGCCGCAGCCTGCCGTAGACGAGCGCGCGATCACCCCGGACGAGGCTGGCAGCGACGTTGTCCGCGAGCTGGCGCCAGCAGGAGACCCGCAGGAACAGCGTGGTTCCGTCGACCCAGCGGCTCTCGGAACGATCAAACCGGCGGGGCATCGATGCGAGGCGGAAGGTGCATATCGACGCACCGTTGGCCGTCATCCGATGATCCGGATCGTCGACCAGGTTGCCGACAAGCGTGATGGTCGTCTCGAGCATGGCGTGCTCCTCGGGTCAGGGACGGATCCGCCGGGCTGGCCGCGAACGGCCTCTCCCACAGTGAGCCGTCACGGCGACTTCGGAAACCCTCGGTTGGTCGCCTGTGGATAACGAGGGTTCGCCCACAGGCCACGCATCCACGGACCCACGCGCACCGGCACGCCGACGCTCGGACCCCACGCCGGTCCGCGACGCATCCCGTCTGCCCACCTGCCACGGACGCCTCAGCGTCGTACCTCGGCCTTCCCAGGAGCTTGACCTTCCCAGGAGACGGCGCGTCCCCGCGTGTTCGATGCCTGGTCGAACCTTGCTACCCTGTTGTAGCTCCCCGGTGGGCCCATCCCCTGCAAGCGCGCCCGTAGCTCAGTGGATAGAGCGAGTGCCTTCTAAGCACCAGGTCGCAGGTTCGATCCCTGCCGGGCGCACTCGGGGATCAGGCTCGCATGCTGCGCCTTTTCGATCCCCTCGTCATGTCCAGGGCCGCGCAGAGATCACGCTACGTTGTGATCGGTGACGTTTTGTAGACGTGCTGTGGGGTGACTCGGGG
>NZ_CDXDOS010000233.1:0-5350 GCF_978021245.1 Frankia sp. CoBUL1 | reverse complement strand
CGCGGAAAGGCTCATTACCTACCGCCTGTTCGCCGCGTCAAACCCAGCATCACCCGAAACTCACCCTCTCGTCTCGGCCTGATGCCGCAGACGGTGGCCGGGGGCACCGGGTGAGCAGGGGCACTGACGGAAGACGGTCGGCTTGGGGTGTCCGGCCGGACTTGCGGGCCTTCGTCTTGGTACCGTCCCACTTCGCTTGAGTTGACCATGATGTACCCACCAGTCGGCCAGGTCCGGCGTGGCGGCAGTCCGGAGCCGGTGCGCGGCTGGCTGCCCTACGACCTCTCCCACGACCCTCCCAACGTGGGATCAGCTGGACGATCGATGGTCATCGGCGGCCAAATGTCCACGCACGGCACTCACCCGTCCAGGGGATCCCGGAAGTGGCGTCAACGGCACGTGGTGTGCTGGCAGGAAGAAGGCCGGCGCGGGTCACGCGTACGGACGGCGCCAGTGCGCGACAGGGGGATGACACATCATCGAAGTCCACGAAGCAAACCTGACGGCTATCTTAATATATCGCGGTCATCCACAAGAGCGGTGACACCGTGAAAGTGGTCTCGGTCATGAACTACAAGGGCGGAGTCGGAAAGACCACTCTGACGGCGAACATCGGCGCGGAGATCGCCCGCTGGGGAAAACGGGTTCTTCTGATCGATCTTGATCCGCAGGCGAGCCTCACCTTCTCCTTCTACCGGCCGGAGGACTGGCGGGCGCACCTCGCCGAGGGCCGGACCATCAAACAGTGGTTCGAAGCCTGGCGAATGGACGGGCCGGTGCCGGGGCTCGAGGCACTCGTCACCGCCCCCACGGTGGCGAACTCCCGCATCGCGCATAGCGGTGGCCGACTCGGCCTGATCGCGTCCCACCTTGCCCTCGGCGACGTCGAGATGGATCTCGCCGCGCGGTTGGGTGGGGCACAGATCCACCGGTCAACACGCCACTACTTCGACGTCTATCTGCGTCTCGCGGCCGGGCTTGCCACCCTGCCCGGGCCGCTCTACGATCTGGTGCTCATCGACTGCCCGCCGAACTTCGGCGTCATCACGAGGTCCGCCGTGGCGGCCAGCGACCAACTGCTCATCCCGGCCCGCCCGGACGAGCTGTCCACCCTCGGAATCGATCACCTGCAGTCCCGGCTGCGCCGGTTCACCTGGGAATTCAACCAGGTCGCTGATCTGCAGGCCGACCTCCGGCCGGCCGTGAAGAAACTGGAACCGATGATTCTGGGCGTCGTCTTCACAATGGTCCAGTACTACGGTGGTCAGCCCGTCTCGGCGCTGCGGCCCTACATAGCGCAGACCAGAAGCCTCGGGCTGCCCGTCTTCGATGCGATGCTTCGGGAGAGCAACAAGCACTTCGCCGGCGCGGCCCGCTCCCAGCTCCCCGCCATTCTCACCGAGCAGCTCAGCCGGGAACTCGCCTGGGAACTGCAGAGCCTGGTCGAGGAGTTCCTCAAACGCATCCGGACGGCAAACCATGGCTCCTGACAGTCGGCCCGCCAGCCACCCGGGTCGGGATGCGGCCCGTCTCGGGGCTGTTCTCCTGCGCCAGGTGTCCGATCTGCTCGACACCCTGGACGTCCGGCAGCTCGACGATCTCGTGGCGGGTCGGGCGCGGCTCGCGGTCGTCCCCACGGCCACAGCAGCGCCCACGGCCACGGCAGCAGACCCGGGCAGTCGTGCCGCGGCGGACGGCTCCCGGCTCCCGGCGTCCGTGGACGTCGAGAAGCTGCACGCGACACTGGTCGCCGCCGCGAGCCGGGAGGAAGCCCGGGAGCACCTGGCCGCCCTGGGCCGGATCCCGGTCCCACAGCTACGGGCCCTGGCGGGCGCCCTGGGTGTCGACGGTGTCGGCGGCAGGGATCCGAAAGCCACCGTGATCCGAAAGATCGTGGACGGGACCATCGGTTTCCGGCTCAGCTCCCGGGCGATGCTGGCCGGGGAATCCGAACTGTAGAGCCGCGTTCCGACCATTCTCCGGCCGGTGGAGCCGTCGGCTGGCCCGCTCCCGCCGGTCATGCCGCACCGAGCAGGAGGCCGAATCCGGTCATCAACACGGCGACGGCGAGTACCAGCGAGGTCACGAGATTACGCATGGTGACTCGGCGGGGAGCGCCGTCGAGGTCCGGCTGCGCCTCGGGCTCGCGCGGTGGAATCCGCAGGGCGAGCACGATCGGGTGAAACGGCGAGACACGGTTCGGCGGCCAGGCGACCGCCCGCAGATCGCGCCGTTTGAAGGGGGCATGACTCGCGCATCCGGTGAGCCAGCCGTTGACCGGGGTCTCGCAGATGCCGTCGTCGGTCCGGTAGGCCCGGCAGAGCGTCGGCCAACGGAATCCCAACATCACGGTGATCACGAGCAGGGCCACCGGCAGCGCGACCCACGTGCCCCGCAGGGTGAGCCACAGTCCGGCGGCACCGAAGGCGAGATAGCAGGCGAGATGGACGTGTTTGCGTTCCCGCCGGCTCCTCGTCCGTGAAGCGGCCCGGCGGGACCGGGTCGGTTGCCGGCGGCGGGCGGACGTCCGGCCCGATCCCGACGAAGATCTCCTGCGCGGCGCTGCCATGACCATCCTCCTGTCTGCCCAGGTGCACGGGTGGGATGCGCCGCGGCGTCACGACAGATGCGTGGCCGTCCGTGCATCTGCGCCGACGGTCACGCCCCGCCCCTCGGCTGGCGTCGCTCCGCAATGGTTCTAGCACAGCTTGATGCCTAATTTAGCACTTATCCTTTGTTTGCCATCACTTGCTACCAAACGTCGATAATAGGCGCATGATGTGTCCGTATAGCAGTCATGTTTTCAGTCATGCTTCTTCGCGACAGATTTCGATCAAGGCTTTGGCGGATCCCGCCGGCCTGTCGATCAGTACGCTGAAGGCGCGGTCGAGATCGGGCAGCGGATACCGGGGGTGATCAGACCGGCCGCGACGAGCCTCGGTCTGGCCCCCACCAGCCTCCTTGTCCGACGGGACACGCGCGGGCGTCCGGGCCGGCCCTGGACCTTCGGCCGCACTGACGCGCCGCCGGTTGACACCTGGAGCCGCCCCAGGAAGCTCCTGCTCCTGGCCGGGTTACTCGTCCATGGCACGGAGCAGGCTCGCGGGCAGCGATCGATCCGGGCCGGCTCCCGTAGTCCATCGGGAGCCCCATCGGCCGAGTTCCATCAGGATCGGCGCGAGATCCCGGCCCGCCGACGTCAGCTCGTATTCCGAACGAGGTGGACGTGGCTGATAAAGCCTGCGTTGCAGGATGCCTCGATCGACGAGCCGGTCGAGGCGCCGGGTGAGGGTGTGATCGGAGATCTTCAGACGGGTTCGGAAGTCGTCGTAGCGCCGAGCGCCGCCGAACGCCTCTCGGATGATCAGCAGGGACCAGTGATCGCCGATCAGCCCGAGCGCGCGAGCGGCCGGGCAGTCGGACTCGTCGTGCTGGTCAAGCACCCGGCCAGTGTATCTGTTGACTTCCATTTCGGAAGCATCTAGGATCACTTCCGGAATGGAAGTCGGTCTCGGGGGAGTGGAGGCGAGTATGTCGAGGTCCGCTCAGCCGAAGGAGTCTGCGGCATCACCACTGCTGCTGCCGGTCGTGTGCCTCGGCCAGTTCCTGGTCGTGTTCAGCCTGTCCAGCGTGAATGTCGCGCTACCCAGCCTGGCTGCCGATCTTCAGATGAGCCGCGAGACCCAGCCCTACACGGTCACGGCCTACGGGATAGCCCTGGGCAGCCTGCTCCTGCTGGGTGGCAGGGCTGGCGATCTACTCGGCCGACGGCGACTGTTCCGGCTGGGCACGGGGGTCTTCGCGGTCGGCACCGTGGTGTGCACGCTCGCCAACGTGACCGGCGTGCTGCTCGCTGGGCGGGCCCTGGAGGGGCTCGGTGCGGCCATGCTCGCCCCGGCCGCGCTGGGGACGATCAACGCGATCTACCCGCAAGGGCCGAGCAGAAACAAGGCGCTCGGGGTGTTCGGTGCGGTGTCCAGCGCGGCGGCCGGAGTGGGCGTCTTGGCGGGCGGGGTCCTCACCGACGGGCCGGGATGGCGGTGGGCGTTCGCGATCAAAATTCCCTTCTGCCTACTCCTGCTTGCCGTGGTCGGAAGGATCATGCCGGAGACCCGTGACACCCGTTCTCACCACGGCTTCGACATCGCCGGCGCGCTCACCGCGACCGGGTCGATGTTCTCGCTGGTCGTGGCCATCACACAGGCGGAGCAGCGCGGTTTCACCAGCCCGGCGATCCTTGCTCTGTTCGGATCAGCCGCCGTTCTTCTGATCGCCTTCATCGTGATCGAGAGCCGCAGCGACGACCCGCTCATGCCGTTGGCCCTCTTCCGTCGGCGTGGTCTCAGCGTCGCCAACGGCGCGACCCTGCTCGTGTGGGCCAGCTTCGGGTCGGCTTTCCTCCTGGTGGCCCTGTATGTGCAGCAGGTACTCGGCTACAGCCCGATGAAGGCCGGGCTGACATTCGTGCCGATGGCAACCGCGGCCGCGCTCGCGGCCAACGTCGCCCAGGCGACAGCGAGTCGTTCCGCGCGCGGTCCCAAACCCGCGCTGCTCGTCGGCCTTGTCCTCCTCACTGTCGGCGTGGCCCTCCTGTCCCGGGGCGACGCCGACACCAGGTACACGGCGGTGCTGCTGCCGGCGCTCGTGCTGTGCGGCGCCGGTCTCGCGACCTCCCTCACCGCACTCAACGTGGCCGCCTTCAGCGGCTCCAACAGCGACGACTCCGGGGTTGAGGCAGGACTCCTGAGCACCTCCCAGGAGATCGGCGCGGCCCTCGGCGTCTCGATTCTCTCGACGGTGTCGGCCCGCGTCATCTCCGATCATCTCGCCGCTCATCCCGGAGATCCGACCGCGATGCTTAGCGGCGCAGTCGATGCCTTTCAGGTGTCCTTCGTCGTCGCGGCGGGCATGGCTGCCGGCGCCTTCCTGCTTTCCCTGATCGCACTCTCGGCGCGGGTTGATATCCCTCCGGCCAGCGTGTCGGAAAACCCCCTCGCGGAACCAGCCTCGATAATGCCCTCAAGGTGACACGGTCGCCCTGGACGAGACTTCCGAAGATCGTCGCGCGGGTTCCGCCCGCCTTCTCATCGGATCGAACTCGGCCGCGGCCATGCGGCTGCTCCTGCCAGGCCTCCGCTCCCCTCGTCCCGCTCGCGGCCTCCTCCGCTGGGCCGTGCCGTTTCCTCCTCCCGCAGCACATCCGACGTCAGTGACGCTGGCCAGTGATTTCTTCCTGGCCAGCCCGTCAGTACCCGCGCTCCTCAATGAATCGCTCCTTGAGGAGCAGGTCCGCGACCCCGCTTCCCACCCCGTGGGACGGGGTTGTTGTCGTGTTCGGTGGGGTCAGGGG
>NZ_CDXDOS010000232.1:0-5378 GCF_978021245.1 Frankia sp. CoBUL1 | reverse complement strand
GTTTCCGTCGCCTCGCCTTCGGCGTTTGGAACTACGGGAGGCAATGCTGTGGACAGGCAGGATGTCCAGCCGGGTCAGCCCGAGCCCGGCACCGGGGACGTCGGCGGCGACCCGTCCGGGAGCGACCACGACTCTTCCCCGGGCGGCCACGGCGGTTCCGGGTCCGGGCGCGTCGGTCCGCAGCCGGCTGCCCGCATGCTCGCGGTGGTCGCGGTCGCCGCGGCGCTCGCGGTGCTCGTGTTCGCCCTCGCGGATCCCTCCCCCTCCCGGCACATGCGTGGCCTCCTGGTCACGGTGAACCTCGTCTGCCTCGCCGGGGTGTTCACGGCGTGGCTTCGCGTGGTTCTCGTGGTCGGGGCCGCCAGGGCCCCCGGGGGAATCGAGTAAGCTCGGCCGGACATGCCGTGCGCCGGTGTACGTGTGTCCATTCGCTGGTCCAGGCCGACCACTCGTCATGATTGGTCGGCGCGGCTCCGGGTGGCCCGCGTGCCCTGATGATCGTCCGGATGTGCTGACGGGCGGTTCCCTCCCAGATCCATCGCGTCGAGCACGTTCGAGACGGCACAGGTTCCGGTCGCGGTCCCTCCTGCCACGGAAGATCCGTGGCCGCCAGAGTCCACAGGAGGTGGGTTCAGCCTTGGCACGTCATTATGAGCTCATGGTGATCCTCGATGCTGACCTCGAGGAACGCACTGTCGCGCCCTCTCTCGACCAGTACCTCGGTGTCGTCCGTCAGGGCGGCGGCGTGGTGGAGAAGGTCGATGTCTGGGGCCGGCGCCGGCTCGCCTACGAGATCGCCAAGAGTCACGAAGGCATCTACGCCGTCATCGACCTGCATGCGGAGCCCGACGTCGTCGCCGAGCTCGACCGTCAGCTCGTCCTCAACGAGTCGGTCATCCGCACCAAGGTCATCCGGCTTCCAGAGCCGAAGAAGCCACGTCAGAGCCGCCGGGCGGCGGCATGATCCGGTCCGCTGCGACGGCAGTCCCCCTGCCGTCGTGGGCCGCCGATCTCCGGGAGAGTGCCCATGGCCGGTGAAACCGTCATCACCGTCGTCGGCAACCTAGCCAACGACCCCGAACTGAGGTTTACCCCGAACGGTGCCGCGGTCGCCAGCTTCACCGTCGCATCCACGCCGCGCACCCTCGACCGCCAGACCAACGAGTGGAAGGACGGCGAGGCGCTGTTCCTGCGCTGCTCCATCTGGCGCCAGGCGGCGGAGCACGTCGCCGAATCGCTGCAGAAGGGCGCTCGGGTCATCGTCACCGGCCGCCTCAAGCAGCGGTCGTTCGAGACCCGCGAGGGTGAGAAGCGCACCGTGATCGAGCTCGACGTCGACGAGATCGGTCCGAGCCTGCGCTACGCCACCGCCAAGGTCGTCAAGGCCGCGCGTGGCGGTGGCGGTGCTGGTGGCGGCGGTTACGGGGGCGGTGGCGGTTACGGTGGCGGTGGCGGAGGCGGCTACGGCGCACCTGCCGGTGTTCCCGCGGGCGTTCCGGCCGGCGGCGGCTACGGCGGCGGTAGTGGTGGAGCACCCATCGATGACCCCTGGTCGCAACCGGCCGGCGGCTACTCCGACGAGCCACCGTTTTGAGCGGCCGGTCGTCGTCCTCGCGAACGACACAACGAGGTAGGAGCACACCCATGGCCAAGGCGGCCGTGCGCAAGCCCAAGAAGAAGGTTTGCGTTTTCTGCAAGGACAAGGTCGACTACATCGACTTCAAGGACACTTCGCTGCTGCGCAAGTACATCTCCGACCGGGGTAAAATCCGGGCCCGTCGGGTGAGCGGTAACTGCAGCCAGCACCAGCGCGACGTGGCGACGGCGGTGAAGAACAGCCGCGAGATGGCGCTGCTGCCCTACACCGCCTCGGCCCGGTAAGGGGTGGCAATGAAGCTCATCCTGACCCAGGAGGTCCCCGGTCTCGGCAGCCCGGGTGACATTGTGGAGGTCGCGAACGGGTACGGGCGTAACTACCTCGTGCCCCGCCGGTACGCGATCCTCGCGACCAAGGGCGCGGAGCGTCAGGTCGAGCAGATCAAGCGGGCCCGGTCGGCCCGCGCGGTTCGTGATCTCGGGCACGCTCAGGAGATCGCCGGTCAGCTCGGTGGCCTCAAGGTCGAGCTGACCAGCCGGGCGGGCAAGGAAGGCCGCCTGTTCGGTTCCGTGACGGCGGCCGATGTGGTGGAGGCGGTGACCGCCGCGGGTGGCCCCGAGCTCGACCGGCGCCGCGTCGAGCTCACCACGCCGATCAAGTCCCTGGGCGCCTACACCGTCGCCGTGCATCTGCATCCCGAGGTGACCGCGACCGTGAAGCTCCAGGTCACGCAGGCCTGACCAGGGCAGGGCGGGCCTGATCGCGGCCGGATGGGCCCGAGGTCAGGCGGGTCTGACGGGGTGGCGGGTCTGACGGGGTGGCATCCGCCGTTTCTCCCGCTGTACCGCCGCGCTCGCTGTACGGGCTCCCCTGGCCGACCGTCTCAGGTGGTCGGCCAGGGGAGCCCGTTGTGCGTGGGGCAAGGGGCGACGACCAGATCCGAAACTTTTTCTCATCCACAGGGCACTCGGGATGCAGGCGCCTGCCAGCTAGGTTTCGTCGAGGTTGTGGTCTCGGGTGTCCACAGGTCTCCGGTTTCCGTCCCGATGTCCTCCCCAGGTTTCGGCCGGTTACCCACAGCTTTTCCACAAGGGCCTGTGGATAACTTTTTGGTGGGTGTACCCGCCGGTCCGTAAGGTCGGACCCTCCAGGCCGAGGAAGGTACTTCTAGCCTGATCGGGCCAGGTCTCCTTCGGCGACGCGGGCGGCGCCCGGCGAGAGGCTCACCGGGCGCCGCCCGTTCGGTCCCTGCTGGGAGCCCCGGCCGGTCGGGGGCGGAGCGGTTCGTTGACAGCGGTTCCGATCTGTACGAACATTCGTTCGAATGCGGGTCTACGAGAGTCCCGGGAGGGTGCGTCGTGAGCGTCACCGAGATCTCGCGTGGTTCCGGTGGGAGCGCAGAGTTCGACCGGACTCCCCCGCACGACCTGCCCGCTGAGCAGAGTGTGCTCGGCGGCATGCTGCTGTCGAAAGACGCCATCGCCGACGTTGTCGAGGTCCTGCGGACGGGTGACTTCTACCGTCCCGCGCACGGCCTCGTGTACGAGGTCATCGGCGATCTCTACGGCCGGGGGGAGCCTGCGGACGTCATCAGCGTCGCCGCCGAGCTCAGCCGCCGCGATCTGCTCGAACGGGTGGGCGGTCCGGCCTACATGCACACCCTCATCTCGAGCGTGCCCACCGCGGCCAACGCTGGGTACTACGCCCGTATCGTCGCGGAGAAGGCGATCCTGCGCCGCCTCGCGGAGGCCGGCACCCGCATCGTGCAGCTCGCCTACGGCGCGGCTCCGGACGTCAGCGACGTCGTCGACCGCGCCCAGGCGGCCGTGTACGAGGTGACCGAGCGCCGGGCGAACGAGGACTACCTGCCGCTGGGGGAGCTGCTCAACCCGGCGTTGGAGGAGATCGAGTCCATCCAGGGGCACGACGGTTCGCTGACCGGGGTGCCCACCGGTTTCGTCGACCTCGACGAGCTGACCAACGGCCTGCACGGCGGCCAGCTGTGGATCGTCGCGGCCAGGCCTGCCGTGGGCAAGTCGACCCTCGGCCTGGACTTCGCCCGGGCGGCGTCGATCAAGAACGGGATGGCGTCGGTCATCTTTTCGCTGGAGATGAGCCGCATGGAGATCACCATGCGGCTGTTGTCCGCCGAGGCGCGGGTGTCCCTGCAGAACATCCGCACGGGCCGGCTCACCGACGACGACTGGGGTCGCCTGGCCCGCCGGATAGGCGAGGTCGCGGAGGCCCCGCTGTTCATCGACGACAGCCCGCACCTGACGATGATGGAGGTCCGGGCGAAGGCCCGGCGGTTGAAGCAGCGCAACGAGCTGCGTCTGGTGATCCTCGACTACCTGCAGCTGATGTCGTCGCCCAAGAAAGTGGAGAACCGTCAGCAGGAGGTCAGCGAGATCTCGCGGTCGCTGAAGCTGCTCGCCAAGGAGCTCGACGTTCCGGTGGTCGCCATCTCCCAGCTCAACCGCGCCTCCGAGCAGCGGGCCGATAAGCGTCCCCAGGTCTCCGACCTGCGCGAGTCCGGAAGCCTGGAGCAGGACGCCGACGCGGTGATCCTGCTGTACCGGGAGGACACGGTCGAGAAGGAGTCGGCGCGCGCCGGCGAGGCGGACCTCATCATCGCCAAGCACCGCAACGGGCCAACTGGCACCGTCACCGTCGCCTTCCAGGGTCATTACTCACGGTTCGTCGACATGGCGAACTGAATTCTCGGCCCGGGAGCGGGACGAGGCCCACGGGTGGAGAGCGCCAGCGGCCCGGCGGCGGGCCGGGTGGGCGCCCGGGTGTGTTTGGCGTGGTCATGGTTCATGTTGGCGGACCGCAGATCTCCCGATGCTGCCAGACTGGGCGGTATGAGTTTCAGGATCATCCATGGCGAGTGAGAGGCGGGACGGCGGGCGGCCCGCCGGAGCGGTCCTCGAAGTTGCCCGGTTCGACATCAAACCGGGCAGCGAGGAGGATTTCGTCGCCGCGTATCACGGGGTGCGTGCGGAGCTCGTCGGCACGCCGGGCTGTCGTTCCGCGCGGATGACCCGCGGGGTCGAGTCACCGTCGAGTTTCGTGCTGCTCGTCGAGTGGGACAGCCTGGACGCCCATCTGACGAACTTCCGGGAGTCGGAGCGGTTTGTCCGCTGGCGTGCCGCCCTCGGCCCGTACTTCGACGGCACCCCGACGGTGGCGCACAGCGCAGACGTCCCCGCCGCTCCCGGCCCGGCCTGACCCTCGACGACCGCCGGACCTCTGATCATGGCAGCGTTCCTCGGGTACCTGTTTTTCGCGCCGCTTACGGCGCTCTTCTTCGGTTTCCTCATCTGGCTGGTGCCGGCGATCCTGCTCCGGAACACGGACGTGGTGAGCCGGCTGAACCTGCGGCCCTTCGCGTTCTTCGTCACCGGCTACGTCTTCAGCGGGCTGATGGCCCTCTACCTGCTGGTGCTGGACGCCGGCCACGACGTCGCGCCGGCGGCCGGCGCCGTCGCATCCCTGGCCCTCCTCTGGGCTGTTCGGCGGCAGTGGCGCCGGCACCGGCCACTGGGCACGCGGCAGGTGGCGAGCAGGCGACGTGGCGGCCCGGTCCAGCCGGGGCAGCCGGGTTACCCCGGCCCACCGGTGCCGTCGGGTTATCCGCATCAGCCCGGCCACCCGTACCCCCCCATGCCGCAGGCCGGGCCGGTCGCGAGAGGTCCATCCGGGTATCCCGAGACCGCCGGATATTCGCTTACGCGGCCGGATCAGCCCCGCCCGGGCGGGGGAGAAGACGGTCCGGGTG
>NZ_CDXDOS010000231.1:3200-5801 GCF_978021245.1 Frankia sp. CoBUL1 | reverse complement strand
CGCCCGCCCCGATCACGACGGACCCGCGCCTTAACTCGCCTCACCGACAGCACCCGACCGGCAACGCCGGCCGGGCATTCGGCGAGCCCTCCCACGACATCACCGAACACTTACGGCGGATCAGTCAGCCGGCGCGTTCGCACTGCTCCGGAGCCGGGCGCTGATCGGGAGCCCGGAGGCAGATCGGGGGCTGGAAGGCCGGTTCCTCCCCGGTTCCTCCCCGACGGCCGGCACCGTTGCCGCGTGGCTGTGACGCAACAGGCCTCAACGAAGCACCCCGTTCGGTTCCACGAATGTTCTACGCCACGTAGGATTGGCACCATGGCGCGCCTGGGTGACCTCGAACGGTCGGTCATGGACGTGTTGTGGGCGAGCGACGACTGGCTGACGGCCCGCGAGGTCGCCGGCCGTCTCCAGCATGAACGCGATCTCGCGTACACCACCGTGCTGACCGTGCTCGAACGGTTGGAACGGAAGGGATTCGTGCGGCGTCAGCGTTCGGCGCGCGCGCATCGCTACGCGGCCAGCGACAGTCGCGAGGCCGTCGTGGCCGAGGCGATGATGGAGGCGCTCGGCACGGCGGACGATCGTGGTTCCGCCCTGGTCCGCTTCGTGGGGTCGGTGTCCGCGGAGGAGGCCGAGATCCTTCGCCGTGCCCTGGAACCCGTCGGTCCCGGGGAACCCGGCATCTTCGTGCCTGGCGGAGAGGCCCCGCGCGCCGAGGATCCGCACACGGAGGTCCGGCACGCCGAGGCCCGGCGCGGTCCGGCGATCGGAGACCCGCCCCGCGACGACCCGGAGCAGATCGTCACGGTAGCCACCGACCCGGATCGAACGGCCCAGATTCCGCCCGACCACCGGTAGCGTTAGCCGGGACATGACGACCGCGGCACTTCTCGCCCTGTTCGCGGGCATGTTGGCCTGGCCGGTCCCACGCCTGCTGGCCGCCGCGCGCTGGCCCTACCGATGTCCACGGGCGGCGATCGTGCTCTGGCAGGCGGTCGGTCTGGCCGGCGGAGTGTCGGCGCTGCTCGCGGCGATCGCGTTCACCGTCTCACCACTGTCCGGCGACACCCCGACCGCCATCGCCGACCATCTCGACAACATCGCGGCCGGCGCGCCGCTGACGGGCCTGGGCCTGATCAACCTCATCGGCCTCGCTGTGGCGGCGGCCTTGGCCTCCCGGCTGTTCGGGGTGCTCGGCACCTCCAGCGCCGCCACCCTTCGCGAGCGTCACCGACACCGCGACCTGGTCGATCTGGCTGGCCGTCGGCATCGCCGGCATGAGACCTGCGTCCCGCCCGGCCGTGCGTCCCATCATTCCGGCACAGCCGCGGACTCTGGTGCGGCCACCGACCCTGGCACAACCGCCGACGGCGGGGGCGCAACCGGCTGCTGCCTGTGCGAACACCGGGACCGGGCCGGCATTCTACTGCGCATCCTTGATCATCCCGTCGCGGTCGCCTACTGCGTGCCGGGGGTGCGGCACGCCCGGGTTGTGGTCTCCCGCGGGCTACTGAACACCCTCGACGCCACCGAGCTGGACGCCGTGCTCGCCCACGAGGCGGCCCACGTCGCCGGTCGTCACGACCTCGTCATCCAGCCGTTCGTCGCGTGGGAGCGGACCTTCCCGTTCCTGGATCCGGCCAGGGAGGCGACCGCGGCCGTCTCGCTCCTCGTCGAGATGCTCGCCGACGACGCGGCGGCCCGGCAGACAAGCCGCCGATCGCTCGCGCGGGCCTTGGCCCGGCTGGGCGGGGCAAGGGCACCGGTCCCCGCCGGGGCGCTGGGGATCATCGATTCTCCGGCCGCTGTGCTGCCCGCACTCGGCTCCCACGATCCTACGGCGGTCGGCGTCCGCGATTCCGGCCCGCCCGGCCCGGGCAACCCAGACGCCGACGGGCCAGACCCCGGCGGGCCAGACCCCGGCGGGCCAGACCCCGGCGGGCCAGACCCCGGCGATGCGGCGCCCGGCCAGACACGACCGATCGGCGGCGGCCCTCGGCGCGGCACGGCCAATCCGGTCATCTCGCGGATCGCCCGGCTCCTCGACCCGCCGGAAGTGCCATGGTGGATGCCGCCGTGCGCCTACTTCGGGGCGATCATCGTGCTCGCCGCGCCCCCGCTTATTCTCCTGGTCGGCTGAGCGGAAGGCGTTAATCTCTACTTTTTTTATTGACAAGCGGCGGAATGATATCTACTGTCAGCGTCATGAGCCGGCGCCCGCTTCTGGTCTGCCGTGCACACATTGACTTTCATCGCGTCGCGAGCGCGCTCTGTCACCCTTACCATCGATCCCTCTGATCATCAGGACCCGTTCCGCCGACTGGCATCCGTCACCGTAAGCCCCCCGGCGCCCGGTGACGGCACCTGCCGCCTCGTACCCGAGCCGGCCAACGGCAGCCGACCTGATGTCAGCGAAGGGTGGCCCCCTCCCTCCGATCCACCGTCCCTGTGGTCAGCCGTGCCCCCGGTCCTGACTTTTCCGTGCGTTCCACCTGCCCTGTGTTTGCACGCCTTGCGCGTGCGCGGCGACGAGAGGCCCCGTCAGCCGCGTGGTCGCATCGCGAGGAGGTTCTCCGTGCCCGTACGAGACAAGAC
>NZ_CDXDOS010000231.1:0-2822 GCF_978021245.1 Frankia sp. CoBUL1 | reverse complement strand
GACAAGGCGCCAGTACGCGACAAGGCGCCAGTACGCGACAAGGCGCCAGTACGCGACAAGGCGCCAGTACGCGACAAGATGTCGGCGCGGGAAACGCTGCCGGCGCAGGGAAGGCCGCGGGCCGCGGCGGGGGGCGTCTCCAGGCTTGGAGCCGGGAGAACCGCTGCCGGCGGCCCAGGCGGCCCAGGCGGCTCCAGTGGTTACTGTGCCCGGGCGGCTCCGCGGGCTCCGCGGCGGCGATCCTGCGGGCGGTCCTCGACCACGGTCCGGTCGCCCGCACCGCCATCGGGAGGGCAACAGGGCTCAGCCCGGCTGCGGTCTCCCGGCAGACAGCCGGGCTGATCTCCCTGGGTCTGCTCCGAGAGCTTCCCGCCTCCTCGCTGGCTCCCCGGGCCGGGCGGCCACACGTGCCCCTGGACGTGGACACCGACCTTCATCTGGCCTGCGGGGTGCACATCGCCGTCCCGTTCGTCACCTTCAGCCTTGTCGACCTGCGTGGACAGGTGGTGACGCGGGAGCAGTTGCCGCGGGAGGGCGGCCCGGCGGACGTCCTTCGGATGATCGCCCGACATCTGCCCGGCTTCCTCTCCCGGCGCGCCCGGGGCAACCGTGTCCTCGGCCTCGGCGTCGTCACCGGCGGCCGGGTCGACCCCGACCTCGGCGTGGTGATCGAACACGAGCCCCTGGACTGGCATGACGTGCCGGTCCGGGAGGTGCTGGCGGCGGCCACGGGCATGCCGGTGCACGTCGACGGGCACGCCCGCGCCCTGGCCCAGGCGGAGATCCTCTTCGGCGACCCGCGCGCCCGGCGCAGCCTGCTGAAGCTGTTCGTCGGCAACGTGGTCGACGCCGCGTTCGCCACCGACGGATCGGTGCACATCGGACCGCACTCCGCCGCGGGCGGCATCGCTCACCTGCGGCTCGCTGACAGCGACGCCCCGTGCCGCTGCGGCCGGTCGGGCTGCGCGCAGGCGGCGCTGTCGGAACGGACCATGCTGCTGCAGGCGGCCCAGGACGGGATCATCTCCCGTCCGGACCTGCAGGTGCTGCTGCACGCCGGGCTCGCCGGCGACCCGCGCGCGCTGTCGCTGTTGCGCGCCAGGCTCCGGCTGGTGGGTCGGATGATCATCCTGCTCGTGGACATGATGGACCCGGAAATCGTCGTTCTCACCGAGGCCGCCGCGCTCTGCCTGCCGGATCTGTTGGTCGACCTGCACGAGGAGATCGCCGCGCACTCACGCGTGTGCACCGATCCCGAGCGGATGGTGCTGCCGAGCAGCTTCGGCATGAATGTGCTGGCCGTCGCGGCGGGAGCGACCGTCCTCGACCCGGTCCACCGCCGCCCGCACAGTCTGCCCGCTCCGATGCCCGCCCCGATGCCGTCGCGGACACCATCACCGACACCGACAGTCGCCGCAGCCACCCGCCGGAGGTATTAATTCCACCAGAACACAAAACGTTGACGGCCCGGAAGGGCGAGACCGAAGATTGACCGGTGAGCGACTCCAGGAACGGCGGTACGGGAAGATTTCCCGCGGCCAGCGCTCGTTGTCGCCGATGTTGACGCCCGGCGTCACGTGCCGCTGTCCGTCGCGACAGAATCCGTAGTCGATCGCAATAGTGCCGATCACGATAGCGCAGGCGTTCCCGGCACGCCCCGAGAACGCGTCCCACCGGTCTGTCACCCGGAATTCCGGCTGCCCTCCCCGCCGTCTTCGCATCTTTTCCCAACCTCTGGAGAAACACATGATGACAACCACGACCCCTGTTCTGGGACTCGACGTCCGCCCGCTTTCCGGCTATATCGGGGCCGAGATTCACGGAGTGGACCTGCGCGAGAACCTGGACGACGCGACCATCGCCGAGATCCGCTCCACGCTGCACCAGTGGAAGGTTGTCTTCTTCCCCGGTCAGAACATCGACCACGCCCAGCAGGTCGCCTTCGGCCGGCGCTTCGGCAAGCTGACCCCGGCCCACCCGCACGAGGACGCGCCGCCGGCGGGCTTCCCGGAGATCCTGCCGATCGACAGCCGGCGGTACGCCAGGTTCTTCGGAACGAAGAAGAAGGTCACCTACGACAATGGCTGGCACACCGACGTCACCGCGCTGGTGAACCCGCCCGCCGCGTCGATCCTGCGGGCCGACATCGTCCCGCCATACGGCGGCGACACTGCGTGGACCAACCTGGTCGCCGCCTACCAGGAGCTGCCCGAGCAGCTTCGGGACCTGGCCAACGGCCTGCGCGCCCGGCATAGCTTCGGAAACTTCCCCAGCGAGAGCGAGTACGGGCGGAAGGCCGCCGCAAACCCGCTGGTCACGATCCACCCGGTAGTGCGCGTCCATCCGGAGACCGGCGAGCGGGCGCTGTTCGTCAGCCCGAGCTTCACCTCCAAGGACAGCGAGATCATCGGTTTCTCGCCGAAGCAGAGCCGCCGGATCCTCGACCTGTTCTACGAGCAGATCTCCCGGCCCGAGTTCACGGTGCGGTTCAAGTGGAACCCCGGTGACATCGCCTTCTGGGACAACCGCGCGACCTCCCACCTCGGCCCGTCGGACCTGGGTCACCTCGACTTCGACCGGGTGCTGTACCGGGTGACCATCGAGGGCGACATTCCGGTCGGCGTCGACGGCAAGGAATCCGAACTGGTCGCCGGGGAACCGTTCCTCGGCTCCTGATCCGCTGTCCGCCGATATCCGCGGACACCACGAATACCAGAGCCGGCAATCCGCTGACAGCCGCGAGGGCCAAGTCCCTCGCGGCTGTCGGCACACCGCCAAACAAGCCACCTCGAACGACAAGCCACCCCGAACGACAGTGAGCC
>NZ_CDXDOS010000230.1:0-5479 GCF_978021245.1 Frankia sp. CoBUL1 | reverse complement strand
CGGGCGGCACCCCCGCCCCGGATACGGCCATGACCGGTCCGGCGGGCTACGGCCTTGGGACGGGAACAAGTCCGATCTCCCCAGGGCAGCCGGGGGCGCGTGAGCGCTCACCCGGTTCCAGGGACGGGCGGGGACCCGGGGCGGGCGGCCGGCTCAGCGACCGGGAACTCGCGGTCCTCAGCTATCTGCCGACGATGTTGACGACCGCCGAGATCGCCGCCGAGCTCTTCGTCTCCGTGAACACGGTGAAGACGCACCTGAAGAGCATCTACCGCAAGCTCGACGTGCCACGGCGTCGCGACGCTGTACATCGCGCGCGCGAATTGCGTCTATTGTAAATAGTCATACCATTTATCGTAAAAATAAATTTTAGGTGGGAGGTCAACGGCCCGGTGGTCGGGGCGCCGCGATCAGGATGACGGTGATTCAGTGAATCGCGGCGGGCACGGGGGTGGGTACCCTCCCCCCGAGCCGGGTCCGTCGTCCACTGCGTCCGCATAGCCGGCATCGGTGCGGTCGCTCTCCGTGTAACCGGGGCCCGCGTGACCGGCATCGAGGTAGCCGGCATCCCTCTGGATCCTGTTGGACCCGGGCTGCGGTGGGCCGTACCGGTATGTGCCGAACGCCGCCGTTCGTTCGATGCGCCGCCCGATCGGTCCGGGACCAGGCCCGATCGGTGTCCGCCCCGCTCCGCGGGTACGTGCGGTGGCCCGTGCCGGTGCCGGCAGGAAGGCGCGGAGCAGGCAGATCATCGATGTCACGATCCCCGTGATCATCAGGATCAGGCCCAGAACCTGGAGATCCACTCCGGTGGTGTGCCAGGTGAGCGCGTAGCGCAGGATGGCACCCACCACGACCAGGAAGACCGACCGCCCCAAGGTCATCGCCTTCGTACCTCCGCCTCTCTCCTACCGTGGCTTTGGTCTCCTGCTGTGGCTTCGACCGGTCGATGATCGGTGCATGGCCACATCGCGCCCCGGCCGCGCTCGATGGTGTCCGCGCTCGATGTGTCGTCGTCGTGGAGCGGCACCATGGGATGGGTGGTCCGTGCGGGGAGCGGAGAACTCAACCCCTCCGGAGGCGGGCCGCGGACCGCTGGCGAAACCGTGCACTGCCGCTGTGGATACCCTGCGTGACCAATGTTCATGCTGTCGATGTCGGTCGGGATCCGGGGCTCACCCGCGCCGGAGGACGTTTTCCGGCTTCTTTCGCGGCCGCGATCGAAGCCGGGGAGCCAATCTCGTACTTGTGAGGTAGCCCCGACGGGCGGTGCCAGCGGGAGGGAAAAATCACCTCGAGCCACTGCCGGGGGCCGCCGGACGCCGCCATCCCAAACGTTTACGTGCGTTAAGGTCGCGTTTTCCCCGGCTGAGCCGAAGATGCGGGGTGAGTGTGATCGGGGGGCGTGGGCGACTACTGGCGTAGCGAGGGAGGTGGGCCCTACGCTTGCCGAACCTGTCCAACTTCGCCGGAAATCAACCTGGCGGCATCGTCCCTAGCGGACGAGGCCTGGCGTCGGTTCTGAGTTCTGACCCCCCCGGAGGCACGTGTGACCGACCGAGTTTCCCGCCCGCATGATGTTATCGGTGAGGACGCACTACATCGGCCGCGAATTGGCGTGACCGTCGACACATCCGCCGAGGCCGCTGCGGCGGGCCGGGTCGCGAGGCGTGTCTCCGCGAGCTCACCCGCACCGCTGACCCCGCCGCACCGCTCGCCGGCCACCCGGCATTCCGCCGCCACCGGCGCCGGTGCGGGGCGACCGCTGCACCAGCGCTCCGGCCCGCCGGGGAGCAGCGTGCCGATGGGCGGCTCGCCGATGGGCCGCGGCGACGCGCCGAGCGCCACCGGCCGCGCGGTCCCGCCCGTCCGGTCCGCTCCGGTGGCGCGTACCGCGCCGATGCCGCGGGACCTGGCTCTCGGCGCGGCCGAGCTGCGCGGCATCCTGCGCGTGGTGGAGGACTGCGAGCGGGCGTCGTCGCTGGCATCCTTCCGCGAGCTCGCCCTGGACGGCATGGCCCGGCATCTCGGTTACCGGCATTCCGCCTTCTTCCTGGGCTCCTCGCTCGAGACCGCCTTCCAGGACGCCCGGCCCACCGGTCGCGGACTGGCGCTTCGACTCGCGGGCTCCTACCTGGAGCGTTACCGGGAGCTGGAGGCCCTCAGCAATCCGGACAGCCTGCGTTCGGTCCGCGAGCGGGGGCTCGCCACCCTTGACGATCTCGGCGTCCCGGAACGCCCGGAGGTGCGGATGCGCCTGGAGCGGTTTCTGCGGGCACACGGCATCCACGCGAAGCTGCTCATCCGCCTGTTCGGTCCGTCGAACGTGGGCGCCGTGGTGTCCCTGCTGGATTCTCGGCCGGGCGCGTTCGGACCGCGGGACCGCGCCGTCGGGGCAGTTCTCGGGCGGCATCTCGGTAACCTCCTGCGTTTCTACATCCGGGCGGACCCGGGCCCGTCGGTCGCGGGCAAGCTGTCGGCGCGCGAGCGCGACGTCGTCCGTCTCGTCGCCGAAGGCCGTTCCAATCGCCAGGTCGCCGAGGCGCTGTGCATCAGCATCGACACGGTCAAGCACCATCTCACCCATGCGCTCGTGGCGACGGGGTGCACGAACCGGACCCAGCTGGCGATCGCGTGGCAGCGGGAGACGAGCGCGTTCGCGGCCCCCGGCAACCCGCGGCCCTGAAGCGGCCCTGAAACTGTGACGTCATAAGGTCATGAGGCCGCTGCCGTGGATGTTCGATCGGCGGGATCCGTGGGATCCGCGGCGGTTCCGATGATCTACGACCTCGGATTCGAGCCGCGAACCCCGGTGCGCCACCGCGCGGGACGCGGTCGCCGGCACCTGGTCCTCCGATGACGGCGATCATGATCGACCTCTTCGTCGGGGCCGCCGGCATTTCGGCGCGAAGGGATGAGGCGAGAGCCCGGTCCCGATGATCGAGCAGTGGCGGGAACGGACACCCTGGGTGTCCGTTCCCGGTGCCGACGGCCGCGTGCCGATGATCCCACCCGGGTGACAAAGCCGGTCCGTGGTAATCGATCGATCTGGCCTCGCCTGACCGGTCCCGAGGGTCATGTCCTGCACGCCCCGCGACGACTGTCGCTTATTGTGGCTGAAATGTTGCCATTGGCATCCCTATTGAGGTCGTTGCCGGAAAGTTGATCGGATAAGCTTGCGATCGATGGCGCGCTGTGACTAGGTTGGCCGATGTCCCTTCTGGTCCGCATGGGGTCTGAAGGAGTCAGTCCCCGTCCGTCAGCGCCTGACCCGGCCGGCGGCGACCACGATCGATTTTCAGGACGGTGTCCGCCCGTGGTTCCATACCTCCCGGGGCGTCGTCCTCGCATCCGATTTCTCCAGGCCCTGCGCGTGCGGGTGTGTGTTGCCGGAAAGTAGCCACATCTGTTCATCGCCGCATTGGATGATCGATACTGAAGAGAAACCGCCGCGACCGGCGACCGGGATAGCGACCTGCGTGATACTCATTCGTAACCTCCATCGATGGCCGCAGCGATTGATGACGTCGCCCGGTGCACACCCCTGCGGGCTCTGTGTAATCCCGATCCGCGACATCGTCATCGATGTCCGGCGGTGGGCGAGCCGGCGACTGGATGCCGTCCGAACCTGGTCACGGCGACCGCGCCAGTGGTCCGATGGGCCCACGATCACCGCTGTGGTCCGGCGCCGCGCAATGATCCCAACCGAGCCGGCTAGTATTCCGCGCACGTTGGCAATCCTGTGTCGGCTAATCGGATGCGGCCGCCGTGGGACCGGGGGACACCAGTTCCGCGACAGCCTGTTGGGGGTTGGTTCGTTTTTCGCATACTCAGGGCGGATGCGGCTTCCCGGATGTCTGCCGTCCCGACGGCACTGACCAGGAGGTCTGGATGGTGCGGGCGGTCCTGTCGTCCGAAACAAGTCGATCATGCTGGTTCGGTGGGTGAGTTCCATGGCCTCGATGCGCCGCCGCGGCGATCGTGCGGCAGCGGGCGCGCCGCCGGCCACGGGTCTGCCGGCTGCCCGCCTGCCCTTGCGGTGCCCGCCCACGCGGACCAGCGATTGCCCGCCCATGCGGACCAGCACAGCCCCCTCAGCCTCTGCCCCCTCAGCGCCCTGCCTCAGGCGGGGACCGGTCGGGAGGACCAGCCGATGACCACTGCACCCAGCGCGTCACCCGTGGCCTCGCCGGCCAACCCCGCCGACCGCGATCCGCTCGACGCCCGCGAGCTGGTCGTGGTGATCACGCCGTTCGCCGAACCGTCCGCGTCCCTGGTCGCCGCGGTGCAGCGGGCCGGAGGGCTCGGGGTGCTGGATCTCGGGCTGCTGGCCGGACCGGCGCGTGATGCGCTGCGGGACGCCGCGCGGTGGGCGCCGGGCCGGTTCGGGGTGCGGGCCGCCCCCGGCTGCCCCCTCGGTCCCGACGAGCTGCCCGCGAGCGTCGGGACTGTCGTACTCGTCGCCCGATCCGGCCCGGATCCCCGATCCGGCCCCGTCGCGTGGGCGGATGCCGGGCCGGGCCCGGGGAGCCGCTGGGACATCGGCGCGCTGACGAGCCGGTGGCGGACGAGCGGGCCGCGTGGAGAGGCGCGGCGCCGGGTCTGGGCGGAGGTCACCTCGGTTGCGCAGGCGCGCGACGCGGTGGCTGCGGGGGTCGAGGGGCTGATCGCGCGAGGTAACGAGTCCGGGGGGCCTGTGGGCGACCTCACCACCTTCACCCTCCTGCAACATCTGCTCGCGCAGGCGTTCGTCACCACCGAGGGCGCGCCGCTGCCCGTGTTTGCCGCTGGCGGGATCGGTCCGGCCACCGCGGCCGCCGCGGTGGCCGGCGGCGCGGCCGGCGTGGTCCTGGACTCCCAGCTCGCCCTGGTGCGTGAGATGGAGCTGCCGGCACAGGTCGCGGCGGCGATCCGCGCGATGGACGGCAGCGAGACCACCCTCCTCGCCGGCTACCGGGTGTACACCCGCCCCGATCTGCCCGTCGCCGCCATGACGGGCGCTGCCACGGCGATCCCGTTCCGGCTGGGTGCGCGTGATCTGCGTAACCAGTTTCTCCCGGTTGGCCAGGACGGAGCGTTCGCCGCCGATCTCGCCGACCGCCACGTGACCGCGGGCGGTGTCGTACGGGCCGTGCGTCAGGGCATCCGCGAGGGCATCGCTGCCGCCACCCGTACCCGTCCCCTCGCCCCCGGTGCGCCCTTCGCCGCTGTCCACGGCCTGCGCCACCCGGTCGCGCAGGGACCGATGACGCGGGTCAGCGACCGGGCGGCGTTCGCTCGTGCCGTCGCCGACGAGGGCGGGCTGCCTTTCCTCGCCCTGGCGCTGATGAGTGGCGAGGACAGCCGCGCCCTGCTGGAGGAGACCGCGGACCTGCTCGGGGACGCGCCCTGGGGGGTCGGGGTCCTCGGGTTCGCCCCGGCGCCGCTGCGGGCCGCCCAACTCGCCGCCGTGCATGACGTGCGTCCTGCCTGCGCGATC
>NZ_CDXDOS010000229.1:0-5494 GCF_978021245.1 Frankia sp. CoBUL1 | reverse complement strand
GTGAGATGGCTTACCGTCGAGTCAACTGGTCGTGCCGGCGGAAGATGTGGGGCGTGGTGGATGAAACCTCGGGTGAGGCGTTGGAGACGGAGTCGACGTGGAGGACTGGTCGCTCTTCTTCTCGTCTGCCTGGTCGTGGGATGTGGAACCTCGAAACGGGAATCTGGTTCGCCGCAGGCCACTCCTCGACCTTCGGTGGCCGGTCCGGGCGTTGGCGGCATGGTGACCTCCTCCGCGCTACCATCCGGCCCACCGTCGGCGACCGGCACCTCGGCAGGTTCTAGTCCCCGATCCTCCGGAGAGGCTTCTCCGCCGAATGGTCCGCGGACTCCGCGAGAGGATGACGGGATGGAGCCGCGACTGCTGTGGTCCGATGAATTTGACGGTCCGGCGAACGCCTCGGTTGATCCCGCCAGGTGGTTGATCACGCAAGGGGGGAAATGGGGGCCGACGGACGTCTCCTGTTATACGGCCGATCCCCGTAACGTCGGCCTGGACGGCAAGGGCCATCTCAAGCTGACGGCGATTGCGGAGAAATCTCCCATAAAAACCTGTGGGGATACCCACTTCTCGTCGGGCCGGGTGGAGACCCGCGGTAAGGCCACCTGGAGATATGGGTACTTCGAGTTCCGGGCCCGGCTGCCGATCGGTACCGGGACGTTGCCTGCTCTCTGGCTCCTAGGGCCGAACGGAATTTATGACTGGCCTCGCTCCGGCGAGATCGATGTCGTCGAGGCGACGGCAAACGAGCCGGCCACGGTCCATACCAACATTGTTGGAGTTGATGGCTCTGGAAATCGTTGGGAGGCCGGCTGGTGGGGGTCGGGAAAGAACTATGTCTACCCAGGTGGCACGCTTGCGGACCGCTATCATAACTATGCTCTTGACTGGGGGTCGAACAGGCTCGACTTCTATTTCGATGGCCTTCTCATCCGCCATCTCGAGCCGAAGGACACGCCGGTTTGGCTGTGGAACAAAGACTTCTATATAATCATGGATGTCGCCGTCAGTGCGAAGCTGAGTCCCCCGCTTCCGCCGGCCTCCGCGTTCCCGCAGACGCTGTTCGTAGACTATGTGCGTGTCTATTCAGGCAGACCATGGTAAGGCCGGACTTCCAAGATTTTTTCGGCTGGCGCCCCGACGATACTGTGGCAGTGCCCTGCGAAGTGGCTTATACCCGCCGGCTGAAATCAACGATCTACCGGCAGTGGACGACCATTTCTCATCCATTTTTTGCCAGGGGAGAGTTCGTTGAAGGATGTTGTTCTTCGGGATATTGACCGATTTGTCTACTACGACAACGATGGCCGTCGACCCCGCTCGATCGGGGCCAGCCGCATCGCTGCTGTTCTGAACAACCCCGGCCTCCAGGCGATCCTCGTCTACCGGTTCGGTGCGTTCGTCGCAAGTCCGCAGAAAGGCGTAGCCGGGGCGGCAGGACGGCTCTTGGGCACGGTTGTCTACCGCGTTCTGTCTCGGGTCTCGCAGATCGTGACGGGTATCTGGATCTCCCCCGCCGCCAGGATAGGTCCGGGGTTCTTTATCGCCCATTTTGGGGGTGTGATCATTGGTGCCTGTGAAATTGGTGAGAACTGCAACGTAGGACACGATGTGACGATAGGAAAGAGCGGTACTGGCGAGAAGTTCGGTCGCCCGACAATCGGCGATCGGGTGAGTATCGGGACTGGAGCGAGGATCCTGGGTCGTCTTGAGGTGGGAGACGACGCCCTGGTGGGCGCCAATGCCGTGGTAACCCGATCGATTGCTACTCGATCGGTCGCGGTGGGTGCTCCTGCCCGCGTGGTCTCGAGCCGGGGCGCCTTCGAGTATGTCGAGTACTTCGGGATGGTGCGGGACGAGGCCAGAAGGGCGTCGCTCGGCCTGGTCAGCTCGCCATAGCCTCGCCCTGACCTCGTCCACCGTCGTCCTACTACCGTGCGGGCATCGTGATGTGTCTGTCGGAGCGTGGCCTATGGTGCCGTGGTGACGCCGTCCTTGAGCCCGGAGCCGCCCTCCCCGCCGCTTGCTGAGGGGGAGGGCGCCGTGCCTTCTTCTGACGACCCGCCCATGGGACGTCCCACGGCTTCTGGGGCTTCTGGTCCCGCTGCCGGTCCGGGAACCTCGGCCCGCCCGGGAGCTCCCGCAGGCGGTGGGACCGGGACCGGTAGCGACACGGGGATCGCGATGGGGCGCGAGCGCCGGATCCCGCCACCGGAGCAGTTCCGTGGGCCGGTCATCGCCCGGCGTGGCCAGGTGGAGCACTCCACCACGGATCAGCGCCTGCTCGACACCCGCAGCCCCTCGGGTTTCGTCCATTCCGACCCGTGGCGGGTCATGCGGATCCAGAGCGAGTTCGTCGAGGGTTTCGGCCTGCTCGCCGAACTGCCACGGGCGGTGACCGTCTTCGGCTCGGCCCGGATTCCCCCGGACAGCCCGTTCTACGGGCAGGGCCGGCTGCTCGGCGCCGCGCTCGCCGAGGCCGGTTTCGCGGTGATCACCGGCGGGGGGCCGGGCGCGATGGAGGCGGTGAACCGTGGGGCCCAGGAGGCCGGCGGCCTGTCGGTGGGCCTCGGCATCGAGCTTCCCTACGAGCAGCGGCTCAACGACTGGGTCGACCTCGGTGTCAGTTTCCGCTACTTCTTCGTCCGCAAGACGATGTTTGTGAAGTACGCCGAAGCGTTCGTGATCCTCCCCGGTGGGTTCGGCACGCTCGACGAGCTGTTCGAGGCGCTGACCCTGGTCCAGACCGGCAAGGTCACCCGGTTCCCGGTGGTGCTGATCGGCTCCGAGTACTGGTCGGGACTCGTCGACTGGATGCGGACGACCCTGCTGCCCGCCGGCCTGGTCCAGGAGCGGGACCTGCAGATCCTCTCGATCACCGACGACATCCACGAGGCCGTGCGCATCATCCTGGAGGGAACCGCCGGGCACACCCGGCCCGCAGGTATGGATATTCCGTGAACGTCTGCGTGTACTGCGCGTCCTCCGAGCTGATCGACCCCTCGTACGTCCTGCTGGCGGCCCAGACCGGCACCGAGCTCGCCCGGCGCGGCCACACCCTGGTTTCCGGCGGAGGCTCGGTGTCGTGCATGGGGGCGATCGCCCGGGCGGTGCGGGCCAGCGGAGGTTACACGGTCGGCGTGATCCCGCGGGCGCTGGTCGCGATGGAGGTCAGCGACCTGGACGCGGACGAGATCATCGTCACGGAGACCATGCGGGAGCGTAAGGCGCTCATGGACGCGCGCTCGGACGCCTTCCTGGCCCTGCCCGGGGGCCTGGGCACCCTCGAGGAGCTGCTCGAGGTCTGGGTCGCCGGGGTCCTGCGCATGCACACCAAGCCCGTGGTGCTCCTCGACCCCGACGGGGTCTTCGCCCACCTGCGGATTCTCGTCGACGAGATGGTCGACCGCGGGTTCGTCCGCCCGCGCGCCCGGGATGCCCTCCGCTGGGCGACCGGCATCGGCGAGGCGCTGGACTTCCTGGAGGCGGGCGTGACAGCGGCGACCGTCACCTCGCCTCCGCCCCCGACCCCGCGGGAGATCGTCGAAGGCGACTGAGCCCGTTCCTGTTCATCAGGCGAGGCCGCGGCGAGCGACGGCGAGGTCGACGTCGCCCCGGATCGCCGCGACCATCCGCAGCGTCCGCCGCGTCGCCGCCACCTGGTGCGCCCGGAAGACCCGGGCCCCGAGCCAGGCGCTGACCGCGGTCGCGGCCAGCGTGCCCTCCAGGCGTTCGTCGATGCCGGTGTCCAGGGCCTCCCCGACGAAGTCCTTGTTCGACAGCGCGACGAGCACCGGCCACCCGGTGGCGACCAGTTCCGGCAGCCGGCGGGTGGCCTCGAGGGAGTGGCGGCTGTTCTTGCCGAAGTCGTGCCCCGGATCGACGAGGATCGCATCCGGCCGGACCCCGAGCGACGCCGCCCGCTCGGCGAGCCCCACCGTGGTGGCGACGATGTCGGCGACCACATCGTCGTAGACCATCCGGTGCGGCCGGGTGCGCGGCGGCAGATGGCCGGCGTGGGTGCAGACCAGACCGACGCCGAACTCGGCCGCGACCTCGGCGAGCGCCGGGTCCACCCCGCCCCAGGCATCGTTGAGCAGGTCGGCGCCCTCACCCGCGACGACCCGTCCGACCTGCGCGCGCCAGGTGTCGACGCTGATGACCAGCCGGGGATGGCGGGCCCGGACCTCGGCGACGAAGCCAGCCACACGGCGCAGCTCCTCGGCCGCACTCACTTCGCCGCCGGGCGCGGCCTTCACCCCGCCGATGTCGATGATCCCCGCCCCCTCGTCGACCGCACGGTCGACCGCAGCCAAGGCCTCGGCCGCACCGTATGTCGCCCCGCGGTCGAAGAAGGAGTCCGGGGTGCGGTTGACGATCGCCATCACGATCAGCTCGGTCGGCTCGAAGGTCCGCGGACCCAGCCGTAGCGGATCCAGTCGTTGCGGATCCAGTCGTTGCGGGGCCGGGTGGGCAGCGTCGGCATGCACCGGGCCAGCCTGCCAGAATCACCACGATCGGCGGGCCGTGGCACGATCGGATGTGTGGTGCTCGTCATCGAGATTGTGATCGTGGCCGCCGTCGTCTTCGCGGTGGCCGCGCTGGCCGTCGGTCGCTTCGATCGGCTCGCCCCGGCGCCGCCGGACGGCGCTCCTACCGGACTACCTGCCGGCATGGTAACAGCCGGTGACGTTGCCCGCACGCGGTTCGGGATGGCGCTGCGTGGTTACCGGATGGCCGAGGTCGACGCCGTCCTGCTTCGGCTCGCCGACGAGCTGGCCTGGCGGGACGAGGAGCTGGCCCGGCGGGACGAGGAGCTGGTCCGGTTGGCCGCCTTCGCGCGCGTCGACACCGCGCCATCGCCGGACGGGCATCGGGATACTCGCTCGCCACAGATCGACGAGTGATCGCAGCCGACTGTCTGTGGCATCACAGTCGACTGTTGGTAACCGGTCGATCTGACCTATGCAGGGACACGCGCAGGCGTTGTCGTCAACATCGACGCCCACCTCTCGATGTTGCGGCGGGCGACTGTTGTGATGCCGCGCAGAGACGTGTTTCGGTTTGCGGTCCGGTCTACGGGATAATCGTCGTCAGATGCAGGTCCGACGGCAGGAAGAGGTGCACCGATGGCGGCCATGAAGCCGCGGACGGGTGACGGTCCGCTCGAGGTGACCAAGGAGGGGCGCGGCATCGTCATGCGTGTCCCGCTGGAGGGGGGCGGTCGGCTCGTCGTGGAACTCACCGCCGACGAGGCGAGTGCGCTGGGGGATGCCCTGAAGACCGCGGTCGGTTAACCGTCCGGGTGTCCGTCCGCGTGCGCTGTCCTCGCGTCCGTCCCGCGGCAGCCGGGTTCCGTGGTGGTCCGGCGGTCTCGGTGAGTCCGGCGGTCCCGGTGAGAAGGCCGGCATGAGCATCGTTGATTCCGCGTCAGGCCCGGCGATCGACGGGCTCATCAGGCTTCCTCCCGGCGTTACCCTACGGTCCGCCACCG
>NZ_CDXDOS010000228.1:0-5521 GCF_978021245.1 Frankia sp. CoBUL1 | reverse complement strand
TGGGTAACAGCGTCACCCGGGAGGGCGCCAGCCACGGGTTTCTCTGGTCGGCCGGCACAATATCGGATCTCGGGACCCTCGGCGGTTCCTCGACCGTCGTCGCCGACGTGAACAACGCCAGGCAGATCGTGGGGACCAGCGAGACCTCGGACGGCCATTCCCGCGCGTTCCTGTGGGACGGCGGCCGCATGACCGATCTCGGGACCCTTGGCAGTGACCTGACCTGCACAGCGAGGCGGTCGCCGTGAACAGGCTCGGTCAGGTGCTGGTGCGCAGCCTCGGACCGTCGGGTGGCGGGTTCCTGTGGATCGCGGGTCGCCGCATCCCGATCACCTCACCGCTCGGCCCGCTGGAGCTTCTCGGCCTCAATGATCACGGTGTGGTGTGCGGGACGGTGCCCTCGGGTCAGGGCAGCCACGCGTTCCGCTGGTACCGCGGCCGGCTGACCGATCTGGGCACCCTCGGAGGACCGGTGAGCACGGGCAACGCCACCACCCCGAACAACGCCGTGCTCGGTTCCGCGACCACCACGGACTCCCCGTTTCCCCATGCGGCATTCTGGCCAAACACCGGCGCCTGACGTTCTCGGCGAGCCGTCACAATGGTTTCTCGGTGACGAGGGGCTTCTCGGTGACGAGGCCGCCGTTGACGTGCAGCCGGCGGGTCACGGCGACCCTGTCGAGCATGCGCCGATCATGGGTGACGAGTAGCAGGGTGCCCGCATAGCCGGCCAGCGCCTGTTCGAGCTGATCGATCGCCGGAAGGTCGAGGTGGTTGGTGGGTTCGTCGAGCACCAGGCAGTTCACGCCGACCGCCTGCAGCAGCGCGAGCCCCGCCCGGGTGCGTTCTCCCGGCGACAGGGACGCCGCCGGCCGGGTGACCTGATCCGGGCCGAGACCGAACTTCGCGAACAGGGTGCGCACCTCACCCGCCGGCCAACTGGTCGCCCGCTCGGCGACGGCCAGCGCCGTGGCCTCACCCCGGAACAGGCCGCGGGCCTGGTCGATCTCGCCGAGCCGCACGCCGGACCCGAGTGCCTGGTGCCCCCGGGCCAGGGGGATGCGGCCGAGCAGCGCACCCAGCATGGTCGTCTTGCCCCCGCCGTTCGGCCCGGTGATCACCACCCGGTCCGCCCACGCGATCGTCAGATCGACCGGCCCCAGAGTGAAGCCCGACCGGGCCACCACCGCGCCGGTCAATGTCGCGACGACATCGCCCGACCGGGGCGCGGCTGCGATCGACATGCGCAGCTGCCATTCCTTGCGGGGCTCCTCGACCTCCGCCAACCGGTCGATGCGGGACTCGATGGACCGGACCCTGGCCGCGCTCTTCGTCGCCGCCTCGATCCGGGCTCCCTTGGCAGCCCGGTCACCGTCGGGCATCCGCCGCTTCGCCCGCACCGAACCCCGCACCGCCTGCTCCCGCTGGCGTTGCGCCTGAGCGACGAGATCGGCTCGCTGGCCGGCGTACTCCTCGTACCGCTCCCGGGCCTGACGCCGCGCGACCTCGCGGGCCTGCAGGTACGCCGTCCATCCGCCAGCGAAGAGGGTGAGGCCGTGCCGGTGCGGATCGAGTTCGGCGACGGTGTCGATGGTGCGGTCGAGGAACTCGCGGTCGTGGCTGACGACGACCAGCGCCCCGGGCACGCCTTGGACGAACCGCTCGAGCCGTTCCAGCCCGTCGAAGTCGAGGTCGTTGGTGGGCTCGTCGAGCAGGGTGATGTCGAACCGGGACAGCAGGACGCCGGCCAGCGATCCCCGGGCGGCCTGCCCGCCGGACAACGCCGTCGTCGGGCTGTCGAGCGCGCCCGCGGGCAGACCGAGATCGGCGCACACCTCTTCGGCGCGGGCGTCGAGGTCGGCCGCGCCGATCGCCAGCCACCGCTCCAGGGCGACGCTGTAGCGGTCGTCGACCCCGGACATGCCAGGAGCCCCGGACATGCCCAGGGCCAACGCCTCGGTCGCGGCGTCGAGCTCGGCCTGCGCCGCGGCGACGCCGGTGCGACGGGCGAGGAAGGCCCGCAGGGTCTCCCCGGGGTGGCGGTCGGGTTCCTGGGGGAGCAGGCCGACGTTGGCGGTCGGCGGCGCGAGATCCACCCGGCCCGCGTCGAGCGTCACCTGCCCGGCGAGGGCACGCAACAGCGTCGACTTACCGACGCCGTTGGGCCCCACCACGCCGAGACGGTCGCCGGGCGCGACGGTGAGGGAGACGCCGTCGAGGACGGTCGCCCCACCGCGGGTGACGGTGAGGCCGGACGCGACGAGGGTGGCGGACATCTGACCAGTCTGGCGCATGGACGACGCATCGCGTCCCGCCCCCTGTGGTCGCCTCCATCCGGTGGGATCCTACGGTGGGACCGTGCGGCTGACCGACGTCGAGGCCCGCACCCGGTTCACCCCGGCGCGGGTCGCCCGGCTGGCCACCGCCGGTGGCGACGGACGTCCACACATCGTGCCCGTCACCTTCGCCGTGAACGCGGGCGCCGTGAACGCGGGCGCGGCCAGCGTCGTCACCGCAGTCGATCACAAACCGAAGAGCACGGTCGGGGGTCTGCGGCGCCTGCGCAACATCACCGAGAATCCTCAGGTCAGCCTGCTCGTCGACGCCTACGACGACGACTGGTCGCGGCTGTGGTGGGCGCGCGCCGACGGCGAGGCCCGCATCGTCCGGGCGGGCGAACCCGGACACGCCCCCGCCGTCGAACTGCTCATCGCCCGATATGACCAGTACCAGGCCGCCCCGCCCGCCGGGCCGGCAATCATCGTGACGGTGGCCCGCTGGTCAGGGTGGGCCTTCTCGGCGTAGCCGGCTGTTGACATCGCCGGCCCTCGATATCGCCGGCTGTTGACATCGCCCTCAGCGCGGGCCGGTTTCGGTCGTACCCGGCGCCCGGGGGCGGTCCCAGCCGGGAGGCAGGGTATCCGGTGTGCGCCAGGACGGGTCCGGCTGGAAATCGCACCAGGTGCCGTCGAACGGGAACGCCCCCGCCTCGACGAGCCGCAGCAGCCGCTCGCCCTCGGCCCGCACCGCCGCCGCGTCGGTGACCCAGTAGTGCTCGGGAAACGCGAGCCGTTCCGCGAGCTCGTGCTCGTCCTTCCACTGCCAGGTCCGGTCCGGGCAGACCCACAGGTCGAGGTCGTGGTCGGTCGTATCCACCCCGACGAGTCCGTCGTGGCGCCAGGCCACGGCGGGTGCCTCGAGATTGATGTACCAACGGGCGAACCGCCCCTGCCGGTCCCAGAACCACCACACCGAGTGTGCGCCCGCCGGCGGGATCAGCATGAGGATGTTCGGCCCAGGCCAGGCCCTCGTCACCAGCACCGTGGATTGGCGGATCCATTCGGCGAACGGCATGTCGCGCAGGCCCCGACCGTCCGTACTCAGCTCGACGGCCATCGGGCAGCCGTGCGGGATCCACAGCCGCAGGCCGCGCTCATCGTGGCCGACCACGTGACCCGCGCGGACGAAGACGAGCCGCTTGGTGGTGAACGACCGGTGCACGACCACTTCGCCCGGGGCGAATTCGCCCGGGACGAACGGACCCGCCGGTGCGGCGCCCGAACCGGGCAGTGGCGATGCCTGGGGACCGGGATGGGGACCGGCCTGGGAACCGGGATCGTACGCCACGGGGCTTTCCAGCTTCGTCACCGTCAGACTGTACGGTGCCGCCCCGCCCCGGCGTGTCCCCCGCCACAACACTCACAACAGACGGGATGGGACGCTCATGACAGTCGATTCCGCCGTCGATCAACCGACGGCACCGGCCAGCAGCTCCCGGACGACGGGCACCATCGGATGCTCCGTCCCCCAGACCCTGAGCAGATCGGCGAGCAGCGCCGATAGGGTCTCGGCTGCCGACGCCCGATGGCCGGCGCCGAGCTGCAACAGCCCGATCTGCCGTCGCAGCTCGAAGACCTGGGCGTCGTCCGCACCGAACACCCTGATCTCGTCCTCCAGCAGCCCACGAAGCTGTTCGAGCGCCTGGCCGGTCTCACCGATCAGGGCCCGGCAGGTTGCCTCCCGCAGACGGCAGCGCAGAACCCGCTCGCTGTCCGGAGCGTCCCGGTGGACGAGATCGACGAGAAGCGTGCGGTAGCCGTCCACCGCGCGGCGGAAGTCACCGCCCTCGAACAGGTGGTCCGCCAGATCGAGACGGAGCGCGAGCACGTCCGCGCTGTCGTGGCCGAGGGCACGACCGGCCCGGTCCACCGCCGCCGCCAGCACACCGGCGGCCTGGCTGTAGCGGGAAGCCCGGGCCAACGTCCGAGCCTCGTCCCGGGCACGACGAAGCTCGGACCGCCCGACCCCGCCACCGGATTCCCCGGGCGGTCCAGCGGCGGATCCCCGTGTGGAGGCGGCGGTGTTCCGGGCCACCCCGCGCGGTACCACCCGGGCCGCGACCGCCGCATACATCCTTACCGGGTTGTCCACGGCGTCGTCGACGGCCCCGGGAAGCGGGCCGAGGTCCACCACGGATTCGACCAACGCCGCGTACACCTTCTCCACGCCGTACGGGCGATCCTCCGGTGCCTTGCTCAGCATCGCGGCGACCAGCTCGTCGAGGCCGCGCGGCACGTCGGCGCGCAGCGACCGCACCCGCGCCGGGACCTCCTCGACCTGCTTGTTCATCACCGTGTAGGACGACGCACCGGCGAACAGCCGCTGACCGGTCAACATCTCGAACAGCGTGGCACCCAGCGCGTAGATGTCGGTGGCGGGCGTGCTCAGGCCGGCAAGCACCTGCTCGGGCGCCATGTAGGCAGGGCTGCCGAGGTGCTGGCCGGTCACCGTGATCTTCGACAGGTTGGTCCGGTCGAGCGCAACGGCGAGCCCGAAGTCCAGCACCTTCACGGTACCGTCCGGCTCCAGCATCAGGTTCGCCGGTTTGAGGTCGCGGTGCACGAGCGACGCTCGGTGCGCCACCGCGAGCACCGAGGCCACCTGGGCGGCAATCGCGGCGGCCCAGCCGACGGGCAGCGCGCCCTGCTCGGCGACGAGATCCGCCACGCTGAGGCCGTGCACCCGCTGCATGACCAGGTAGGGACGCTCCTCGTGGGTACCCGCGTCGTACACCGCCGGCACCCCCGGATGCAGCAGGCGGGCGGTGATGCGGGACTCCCGGATGAACCGGCGGATCAGCTCCTGGTCGGGCTGGCCGTCGGGAAAACGGACGAACTTGACCGCGATCTCCCGGTCGAGTTTCACATCCCGGCCGACCCAGACCTCACCCATTCCGCCCTTGGCCAATGGAACAGCCTCGAGCTCATACCGCCTGCCGATCATCCACCGCGCGGCCACCGTGCCCCCGTCCCTTCCCAGGGCCGCGCAGAGATCACGCTACGTTGCGATCGGTGACGTTTTGTAGACGTGCTGTGGGGTGACTCGGGGCGCCCTGGGCGACACAGCGCGAGCGAAGCGTCCCTTTCCCCATGCGTACCCGGCACGGGCCGCGCAAACCAGCTCCGCACGCCCAGATATCGGTTCGAGGAACACGGCAAAGCTCTTCGAGGAAAACTTCCGG
>NZ_CDXDOS010000227.1:4686-5879 GCF_978021245.1 Frankia sp. CoBUL1 | reverse complement strand
GGTACCGGGGCGGGGTGGGAACGGCCGGGTGAGTGTGGTCGGGATGGTCTGCTACCGGCCCGGCTGGCGTCCGCGGCTGCTCTACCGGGCCCGGACCTGGCGGGGTGGTGGCGGGCGCAGGGGGATCGGCTGGGAGGACTGCCGGGATCTGCTGGCCGCCGCGCATGCGCAGCTTCCCGGGGGCCGGCTGGTGCTGGTCTGGGACCGGGTGAACATCCACCGGCAGACGGAGATGACCACGTTCCTGCGGGAGCACGCGGGCTGGGTGAGCGCGGTGCTGCTACCGGCCTACGCCCCTGAGCTGAACCCGGCCGAGGGGGTGTGGTCACAGCTCAAGCGCACCGCTGTGGTGAACCTGGCTGCCCGCGCCCTCGACGAGGTCTGCCAGGCGGTCAAGCACGGGCTGAAACGAATGCAGTACCGGCCCCCGTTGCTGTTGGGGTTCCTCGCCGAAACCGGTCTGGTCTGGGAAGAGCTATGGTCAACATGACTCCACGCATTAAAGCTCAGGAAGAGCGCCACCAGATGAGGCACGAACGGTCCACGCCCCCATATTAACAGCAGCCGTCTGGGCGGTTCGGTTCCGAGTGAAGACGGCCGGCCGACCCGGTGGCCGGTCATGGCGTCCGCCGGCACCATGTTCGACATGCCCGCCCGTGCCATCCGGCTCGACGCTCTCCAGAAGACCCGCCATCCGCAATCCCCCCGCGAGCTGACCGCACCGACCGACGTCCGCCATGACGCTGTTCACCCGTGAGGATGACAGCCCGACCACCACCGCACCGGCGACCACCGTGTGATCTGTCGGCCGAGCAGGAGGATCAGCGACCGGCCAACCTGCGTCCCTCGGTTCGCCGCCCTGGTCTACGACGTCGGCCGGTTGCTGCGACCATCGAGCGCACCGTGGATGTCAGCGCGCAACTGGGCGACCAGGCCGCGGGCTGTCCCGGTGCCAACGGCGAGCCGCTTGCGCAGCGTTTCCGCGGAGATGGGGCGTTGGTGCTGCTGTCAGTGCAGCACGTCCTCGGCGCGGGCGCGGTGCAACAGGTCCTGCCTGCGCGCCTCACGCGACAGCGGGCCCCCGACGGTAGTCCTGCCGGGCATTGGCTCGGCTGCCGTCGCGGGTGCCGAAGCACGGTGGTTGGCCTGCGCCGGGGGCGGGCTGGCGGCGGCCGGCGTTGCGGGCAGGTTCT
>NZ_CDXDOS010000227.1:0-4347 GCF_978021245.1 Frankia sp. CoBUL1 | reverse complement strand
GGCCGGGTGCTGTGGTTCGCATGGCGTAGAGGAGATCTGGCCCGACCTCTGCCCAGCCGATTCTCTCTGCTTTGTGACAGCGTCTCGTTTTCTCGTTTCGGTGGGGCTGGCTGTCTCGTTTGCCCGTTGCGGGGTGGTGTGCGGCGTTCGTAGGGTCGCGCCTCGTGTATCTGACCTTCTTCTCCAGCACGGGCTGGCAGGGCTGGGATCTTGCGGCGGCGCCGACGATTCCTGAGCGGATGCCGGTCCTGGTCGATGACGATCTGCGGTTCGACGACGACGGCGGGGCGGTGCGGCCGGCGGTCGTGGTGAACCGGTGGCTGCGGGAGTTGCCCACGAGCGGGGCGCCGGCGAGCGCGACGTGGGCGGCTTACGCGCGGGTGTTGCGGGACTGGCTCGAGTTCCTCGCCGGCTTGGGGGTCGGGCTGTTCGACGGCCGGGAGGCGTTGAAGCAGGCGCTGGGGACGTATGCGGCGCACCGGGCGGACGGGCCGGTGGCGGCGCGGTTCGCGGCGGCGACGTGGAATCGGCACGTGAGCGTGCTGTCGTGCTTCTACCAGTGGGCGGTGGCCGAGGGGCATGCGGCGGCGGTGCCGTTCAGCTATGCCCGGGGCCGCGCCGGTTTCGCCGGTCCGGCCGGGCCGGTGCGGGTGAACCTGGCGCGGCGGCGAACCCCGAAGGCGCACGTGACGATCAAGTATCTGGAGGCTGACTTCGCCGAGATGTTCGTGCGGGCGCTGGCCGGATTGCGGCCTGACGGGCAGCCGGACGAGGGGTATCGGGGCCGGGAGCTGGAACGTAACGCCGCGATGGCCCGGCTGGCGCTGGCCAGTGGGCTGCGCCGGGCGGAGTTCACCTACCTGCTGGTTCACGAGGTCCCGGCGCTGCCCCGGGCGGTGGGGGACCTGCCGGTGCCGCTGGCGGTGCCGGCGGGAGTGGCCAAGGGACGCAAACCCCGAACGACCTGGGTTGATCATGCCGCGTTGGAGGCGGTGCACCGCTATGTCGGGTTGGACCGGGCCGCGAGCACGGCCGGGTCGTCGTGGCGGCCCCCGGACCGGTGGGGAACGCCGCTGCACGTCAGCGACCCCGACCCGGCCGGCGGGCGGATCAACGGGGTCCGGGTGCGCTGGGCGGGCCTGCGGCCGGCGGAGCGGCGGCGCCTCGTCGGCCCGGACGGCGGGTCGTGCCTGCTGGCGTTGCGCGGGGACGGCGGGCCGTTCACCGCGTGGGACAGCGTGTTCACCCGCGCCTCCGACCGCGTCCGGGAGGCCTTCGAGCCCCGCTTCCCGCATGTGCACCCGCACCGGCTGCGGCATTCGTTCGCGGTCGCCACGTTGGAGAAGCTGGTCGGCGGCTACTACCGGCAGGTCGCGGCGCTGAGCGTGGCGACCGGCCGCGAGGGCGGCCCGGAGGCGGCGTTGGCGTTGTATCTGTCGAAGGCCGACCCGTTGATGGTGCTGCGTGACCTGCTCGGCCACTCCAGCGTGATGACCACCGAGGCGTATCTGCGCCGGTTGGACACCACCCGCATCTACCGGGACGCCTACCAGCGGGCCGGCGCCGAGCACGGCCTGGCGCCCGACCCCGCCGCCCTGCGTGAGGCCGATGCGGAGTTCACCGACACCGACGTGGAGGGGGACGAGTTCTGATGCCCGCCCAGCTGACAGAGGACGGGCTCGGGATCGCCTGCGTGTTCAGCGACGGCCGCCGCCGCGCGTTCGCCGTCGCGGGTGTCACGCCAGCGCCGCTGGCTGCTGATCTGCTGGTCGGGCTGGTCCACCCGCACGGCAGCGTGGACGCGCCGGCCACCGTCGGCTGCTACCTGACCGGCCTGAAGGATCTGGCCGCCTTCGCCCACGGCCGTGGGCTGGCGGGTGGGGCGGCGACGCTGACCCGCGCCGTGCTCGCCGAGTACTGGCTGCGGGCGGGCTGGCTGGCGGAGCTGACGACCCGGCGGATGCTGACCAGCTACGACACGACGACCGGTGCCTTGCTGCCGCCGGTGCGGGAGCTGGCCGGCGGGCGGCTGTTCAACGCCGCGCCGCCGTCGACGCCGCTGGTCCCCTACCCGGCCGAGGACTGGGAACGGCTGCACAAGGCCTGCCGGACGGCGGTTGACGAGGCGTTCGCCCAGCACCGGGTCATGCAGGCGGCGGCGCGCCGCGGCGGCGACCCGCGCGAGCTCGGCTTCAGCCAGGACAATGTTGCCTGGCTGCTGGCCGAACACGGTCCGGCGACCGCGACCGACGTCGCCGCGTATCTGGGCCGGACCAACCGGTGGATCGAGCTGCGCGGCGGGGTCCGCCTGGTCTGCCAGGCGCTCTATCCCGACGTCCACGCGGTGATCGCCTACCGGCTGCTGCTGGGCATCTATACCGGGATCGTCCCTGACGGCATCGCCGACCTCGGCGTGAGCGACCTCGACTGGGCCGGGGACGTCACGGTGCTGCTCGGCTACGTCAAGGGCCGCCGCGCGGCCGAATCGGTCACCCTGCCCGCCAAGGCGGTCCGGCTGCTCGAGCAGTGGCTGGCCCACAGCGCACCCGCCCGGGGCTACGCCCCCGCCGGACTGCGCGGGCATCTGTGGGTGCACCACAACTACTACGCGGCCCGCACCGGCAGCCCGGATCGGTGGTGGACCACGCAGGTTCCCGCGCCGACCCAGCGGGCCTGGGCGGAGCGCCGTGGCCTGATGGTGGACCGGCGCCGCATCCGCACGACCTACCTGTCGTTGCGGGACCGGCGGTCCTGGCACGGCAGTTCCCGGGCGCTGATCGACCCGAACCACAGTCCGGCCGTGGAAGGCGACAGCTACCTCACCGCCGCCACCCCCGCGCAGCGTGACGCGGTGGAGACGGTCATCGCCGAGGCGCAGCAGGACATGCTGCGCCGCGCCCAGCCGCCGGTCGTGCTCGGCGACGCCGACACGGCCGCCGCCGTGGCCGGCTTCCCGCGGCTGGCCGCCGCCGTCGGCGGCGACAACGCCGCGGTGGCGGTGCTGGTCGGCGGCGAGCAAGACATGTTCGCCGCCGCCTGCGCCGACCCGCATGCTGGGCTGCACGGGCCGCCGGGCAAGCCGTGCCCGGCCCGGCCGTGGGTCTGCCTGCTCTGCCCGCTGGCGGTATTCACCCCCCGGCACGCGGCGAACCTGCTCCGGCTGAAAGCGTTCTTCGCCCGCCAGTGGCAGGCCATGCCCTCCGCCCAGTTCATGGCCGTGTTCGGCCCGTATGCCACCCGGATCGACGAGGTACTGGCCCGCTACCCCGCCGACCTGCTGGCCACCGCTGCCGCGTCGGTCACCGACCGGGACGACGACCTGCCGCTACGACCCGAGGAGCGCACCGCGTGACCGGCGCGAACACAGCCGACGCGCTCGACCCCGCCGGGTCCTCGGTGTTCGCCGGTGTCGACGTTTGCCAGGCCGCCGGGCTCACCGTCGTGGCCGGCGGGCAGCGGCCCCGTTTCGACGACGACGTCTGGCTGTTCGGCGACGTCGACGGCGTGCCGGCGCACGTCCACGACTACGAGCTGCGGATGGACTTCACCACGATCACCGACCCGGCCTGGCGGCTGGTCGCCAAGGAGTACCTCCTCGCCCGGCTCGCCCCGACCCTCGACGAGGTGGCGGTCCTCGCGCGCGCCTACCGCACACCGCTGGCGCTGACCAGCTGCCACCAGCGGCTGCGCGCTCTGACCGGCTGGCTGTCCTGGCTGACCGACCAGGACGTCCGCACCCTCGGCGCGGTGACCCAGGAACACTGCGACCGGTATCTGAACCAGCGGCGCAGCCGGCGCGACCCCGACGGGAACCCGGTCAGCCCGCTCGGCGACTACACCATCCGCCTGATCGCCGCGGTCATCATCGAACTCGCCTACTACGCCGAGCTGTTCACCGCCGAGCGCTACCCGCCCGGCTTCCTGCCCTGGTCGGGACGATCAGCCTGGGCGGTGACAGGGGCCAACCCGCCCGGGTCCAACACCACCCCGGTAGTGCACCAGCAGGTGCTACAGCCGATGCTCGCCGCCGCGCTCTACCTCGTCGGCACGCTCGCCGAACCCGTCCTCATGCTGCGCCGCGGGCTGGCGGCTCACAAGGACCAGGCCCGCGCGCTGCCCGGCTCGCATGCCACACCCGCCGCCCTGCGGGCGGTGTTGCGCCACCACGAGTCCACCGGCATCCCGTTGGAGCAGGTCGCCGACCACATCGTGCACGGACGGCTCGCCCGAGGCTGGGCCGCCGACGACCCGCTGCTGGCGGTCAACCTGCACGCGCTGGCCCGCCGCACCGGCCGCGCCAAGATCAGCAACACCACCGTGCAGACGCTGCGCCCGGCGATCGAACAC
>NZ_CDXDOS010000226.1:0-5575 GCF_978021245.1 Frankia sp. CoBUL1 | reverse complement strand
GGTCAGCGCATGACGGTCCGACACTTCCTTCTCGACACCGACCTGACCCCCGCGGAGCAGACCGCTCTGCTCGACCTCGCCGACGGGTTCAAGGCACGCCGCCGCGTCACCCGGCTGACGGAGCGTCCGCTCGCCGGGCGCTCGGTGGCGCTGCTGTTCGAGAAGCCGTCGACGCGCACCCGACTGTCGTTCGACGTGGGCGTCGCTGAGCTCGGCGGCCACCCGGTGGTGATCGACGCGGCGAGCGCGCAGCTCGGCCGGGGCGAGACCATCGAGGACACCGCCGCCGTGCTGAGCCGGTACGTCGACGCGATCGTCGTGCGTACCTTCGCGCAGGAGCGGTTGGAGCGGCTGGCGGCGGCGGCCACCGTTCCGGTGATCAATGCGCTGTCCGACCACGCCCATCCCTGCCAGGCCCTGGCCGACCTGCAGACGATCCGGGAGCGGCGGGGCCGCCTGGCCGGGCTGACCCTGACCTACCTGGGCGACGGCAACAACGTCGCGCACTCGCTGCTGCTCGCCGGCGCGTCGGCCGGCATGCGGGTGCACGTGGCCTCGCCGCCCGGCTATGAGCCGTTCGAGCAGGTGGTGCGGCACGCCAATGAGATCGGCATGGTGACCGGGGGGGAGGCGCTGGTGATGCACGACGCGCTGGAGGCCGCCGCCGGGGCAGACGTGCTTTACACCGACGTGTGGGCGTCGATGGGTCAGGAGAGTGAGTCGGACAGCCGCGCGTTGGTGTTCCAGCCGTACCGCCTCGACGAGAAGGCCGTCGAGGCCGCTTCGCCCGACGTGATCGTCATGCACTGCCTGCCCGCGCATCGGGAGCTCGAGATCACCACGTCGGTGATCGACGGACCCCGTTCGGTCGTGTTCGACCAGGCCGAGAACCGGCTGCACGCCCAGAAGGCCCTGTTGTCGATCCTGCTGTCCGAGGGCGTCGGTCCGACCGGCACCGCCGGAAGCGCGTCCGGGGTGGGGGGCGCATCGTCGGTGGGGGGCGCATCGTCGGTGGGGGGCACCGGGCGATGACCTCGGAAGCAGGCGCGGAGGCCGCGCGTGCCGCGCCGTTGACCAAGCACGCCCGCCAGGCTCGGCTGGCGGCGTTGATCGGTCAGCGCGGCGTGCGTTCACAGACCGAGCTCGCGCGTCTGCTGGCGGCCGAGGGCGTCCAGGTTACCCAGGCAACCCTGTCCCGTGATCTGGAGGACATCGGGGCGACCAAGGTGCGCGGTCCGGACGGCGGCTTGGTCTACGCGGTCGAGGCGAACCTCGCGCCGGCGGAGATCGTCCGGTTGTCGCTCACCCGGCTCTGCGAGGAACTGCTGGTCTCCGCGGAGGCCAACGGCGACCTGGTCGTGCTGCGCACGCCGTCGGGCGCCGCGCAGCTGTTCGCCTCGGTGCTCGACCGGGAGGCGCTTCCGGGGGTCATGGGCACGATCGCGGGGGACGACACGGTGCTCGTCGTCTGCCGGTCGGCTCCCGCAGCCGAGGCCCTGGTCCGTCCGGAGAGCTCGGTCCGTCTGGAGAGCTCGGTCCGTCCGGAGAGTTCGGTCGGTCCGGGAGATCCCGCTGGTCAGGGAGGGCATGCTGGTCCGAGGGGTCCGGCACTCGCCGCCCATCTCCTGTGGCTCGCCGACGGCCGGGCGCGTGGAGCGTCGACGGGATCGTCCGCCGTGCCAGACCAGGATGCGTAGCGGTGCGCCGGCGACGCCGTGAACCGGCCTTCCCGGCATCCTTGATGAACATAGCGCTGATTTTTGCTAAAAATAGCACTCATCGGTTTTCTTTGACCAGCCCGGCGTGATTTTCAATAATTCAACATGATTCGGATATAAAACGACATAAGGAGATAAGTACTGTGACCGAACGCGTCGTGCTTGCCTACTCGGGCGGCCTCGACACGTCCGTGGCCATCGGTTGGATCGGCGCCGAGACCGGCGCCGACGTCGTCGCGCTGGCGGTTGACGTCGGCCAGGGCGGCGAGGACCTTGAGGCCATCCGGCAGCGCGCCCTCACCTGTGGCGCGGTCGAGTCGATCGTCGTCGACGCCCGTGAGGAGTTCGCCGAGTCCTTCGTCGCTCCGGCGATCAAGAGTAATGCGCTCTACATGGACCGGTATCCGTTGATCTCGTCCCTGTCGCGACCCGTCATCGTCAGGCATCTGGTCGCTGCGGCCCGCGAGCACGGGGCGGACGCCATCGCGCACGGCTGCACCGGCAAGGGCAACGACCAGGTGCGCTTCGAGGTCGGGGTGGCGGCGCTCGCCCCCGGGCTGAGCGTGCTCGCCCCGGTGCGCGACTCGGGGATGACCCGGGACAAGGCGATCGCCTTCGCGGAGGAACGCGGCCTGCCGATCGACGTGTCGAAGAAATCGCCGTATTCCATCGACCAGAACCTGTGGGGCCGCACCGCCGAGTGCGGCGTCCTCGAGGACCCGTGGGCCCAGCCGCCGGAGGACGTCTTCGTCTACTCCGCGGACCCCACCGTCGCGCGGATCCCCGACGAGGTGACCATCTCGTTCATCGACGGTGTCCCGGTGGGGCTGGACGGGCGCTCCCTCCCGCTCGCCGATCTCGTCGCCGAGCTCAACGTCCGGGCGGGCGCCCACGGCGTGGGCCGGATCGACCTGATCGAGGACCGGCTCGTCGGCATCAAGAGCCGGGAGATCTACGAGTGCCCGGCGGCGATCACGCTGCTGACGGCCCACCGGGACCTTGAGGACCTCACGCTTGAGCGGGACGTCGCCCGGTTCAAGCGGGGCATCGACCAGCGGTGGGGTGAGATCGTCTACGACGGTCTGTGGTACTCGCCGCTGAAGAGCGCGTTGGACGCCTTCGTCGACTCCGCCAGCGCCGGAGTGTCCGGGGAGGTACGGATCCGGCTCGTGGGTGGCGTCGCCCAGGTCGTCGGCCGGCGCAGCCCAGCCAGTCTGTACGACCACGCACTGGCCACCTACGACGCCGGCGACCAGTTCGACCAGCGCGACGCCCGCGGGTTCATCGAGCTCTGGGGTCTGCCGACGAAGGTCTGGGCGGCGCGCGAGCAGCGGCTGAACCCGTGACCGCGACGCACCCGCCCGGCGGGAACGACACGACGCGCAGGGCGCCCGGTGACGGGGCGCCCGGTGACAGGGGGCCCGATGACGGGGCGCCGATGCGGCTGTGGGGCGGGCGCTTCGCCGGCGGCCCGGCGGAGGCGCTCGCCCGGCTGTCGATAAGCGTCCAGTTCGACTGGCGGCTGGCGCCCTACGATCTGCTCGCGTCGAAGTCGCACGCCCGGGTCCTGCACCGGGCCGGGTTGCTCGACGCCGACGAGCTCGCGGCGATGCTTGCCGCCCTGGACGAGCTCTCCGACGCGGTCGCCCAGGGCCGGTTCCGCCCGACCGTCGAGGACGAGGACGTCCACACCGCCCTCGAACGTGGTCTGCTCGAACGGCTCGGAACGCTGGGCGGAAAGCTGCGGGCCGGCCGGAGCCGCAACGACCAGGTCGCCACCGACCTGCGGCTCTACCTGCGGGACTCGGCCCGCGAGGTGGCCGCGCGGCTGACCGAGTTGTCCCACGCGCTAGTCGTGCTTGCCGAGCAGCACGTCGACACCCCGGCCCCCGGGATGACCCACCTGCAGCACGCCCAGCCGATCTCCTTCGGTCATCAGCTGCTGGCACACGTGCAGGCGTTCGTCCGGGACATCGACCGGTTGCGCGACTGGGACGTCCGGGCGTCGGTGAGCGCCCTGGGGGCCGGGGCACTGGCCGGTTCCTCGCTGCCGCTCGACCCGCAGGGGGTGGCCGTGGAGCTGGGGTTCGACCGGGCGTTCGCCAACTCCCTCGACGCGGTCTCCGACCGGGACTTCGCTGCCGAGTTCCTGTTCGTGGCGGCCCTGATCGGGGTGCACCTGTCGCGGCTCGGCGAGGAGATCGTGCTCTGGACGACGAGGGAGTTCGGCTGGGTCGAACTGGACGACGCCTTCGCGACCGGTAGCTCGATCATGCCGCAGAAGAAGAACCCGGACGTCGCGGAGCTGGCCCGGGGGAAGTCCGGCCGGCTCATCGGGGATCTGACCGGTTTCCTGGCCACCCTCAAGGGACTGCCGCTTGCCTACGACCGCGATCTGCAGGAGGACAAGGAGCCGGTCTTCGACGCGGTCGACACCCTGCTGCTGGTGTTGCCCGCGCTGACCGGCACGGTTGCGACCATGCGGGTCCGTCGCGAGCGGCTCGTCGCCGCGGCGCCCGACGGCTTCGCGCTGGCCACGGATGTCGCCGAGTACCTGGTGCGCCGAGGGGCGCCGTTTCGTCAGGCGCACGAGGCGGTCGGCCAGTTCGTGTCGTGGTGCGTGGCCCACGACGTCGATCTCGACGAGGTGTCGGACGACGATCTCGGTATGATCAACCCCCTGCTCACCCCGGACGTGCGCGAGGTGCTGTCGGTGCGGGGAGCGCTGGAGGCCCGCTCGGCCCCCGGCGGGACCGCTCCCGACCGGGTCCGCGAGCAGATCATCGCGTTGCGTCCGGTGCTGGACCGGGACCAGGCCTGGGCGGTGGGTTGACGGCACTACCCGAATCCTCGCCCGGCATGGCACCGACGGACGGTGCCGCGCCGGACGGGGTGGACTTCTATGACCGGCCCGTTCTGGCGGTCGCACCGGCTCTTCTTGGTGCGACGGTCTGGCACGGGCCGGTCGCCGTTCGGATCACCGAGGTCGAGGCGTACGGGGGGCTGGACGATCCCGCCTCGCACGCCTACCGCGGCCCGACAGCCGCGCGCGGCCGTCATGTTCGGACCGCCGGGACGGGCCTACGTCTACCTCAGTTACGGCGTCCACTGGTGTCTGAACGTGGTGTGCGGACCGGTTGGTTCGGCGTCGGCTGTGCTCCTGCGCTCCGGAGAGGTCGTGGCGGGTCGCGACCTCGTGGCGGGCCGTTTCCCGCACCTGGTCGAGGCGGACCTGGCGCGTGGCCCCGGCCGGTTGGGACGGGCGCTCGCCGTGACCGGCGCATTGAGCGGAACCCCGATCACCGGCCCGGGGCCGGTTACGGTGGCACTGGCCGGGGGCCGGGGGATCCGTCCTCCCGGCCCGCCCGGTATCTCCGGCGGCCGGGTCCGCCGCGGCCCCCGGGTGGGGATTCGGGTGGCGACCGAATGGCCCTGGCGATTCTGGCTCGCTGGCGAGGCGACGGTCAGCGGCCCGCGGCCGCCGCGTCGACCCGGGTGAGTCGACCCGGTGATGCTCTGGCCCGTGTTCCGGGTGCCAGTCTTCCGGCCCAGACCATCAAGCGTCCCATATCAGAAGATCACAACGAACCGGTCTTGAGAAGGTGTGACGTACATCACATATCTTGGTAAGGGATTGATTTGACGTCCCCCGTCATCCACCCGTAATGTTCTCTCTGTCAGCGAGACACCGGATCCGCCGAGTACCACGGATGCGGTCGGTGACTGCCCCCCCCGAGGGGTGCGTGTGGCAGATGTACGGCAGCCCCCGTCCGGGGAGTAACTGACGAGCATCCTCCAGAATTTTGTAAGAAGCCAGCAAGCCGCCTGAGGGTGGCGTCTTGCGACGTCCACTCAGC
>NZ_CDXDOS010000225.1:0-5593 GCF_978021245.1 Frankia sp. CoBUL1 | reverse complement strand
ACCCCACCCTCCTCGCCGACCCCTTCGTGCCGGCCTCGTGCCTGAGCGATGAGCCGGGCCTCATCGACCTGGTGACCCTGTGCGAACTGACCGCCGCGCTCGCGGCGACACCCGAGGTCTGGCGTCCCGTCATCCGTCACCGTCCCGACCGCCGGTGGTACACCCGGCTGCTGCTCTCCGCGACCGTGGAGGTGTGGCTGATCGGCTGGTATCCGGGGCAGCAGACGGAGGTACACGATCACGGCGGCGCGCTGGGGGCGCTGACGGTCGCCGAGGGTTTCGTGGAGGAGGACCAGTACGACCGGAGCTGGACCAGCTCCCAGATGCACCGGCACGGGACCGGGGCCGTGGTCGGCTTCGACCCGACCCACATCCACCGGGTCGCCAACCGCGGCCGGCAGGTCGCGACGACGATCCACGCCTACTCCCCACCGGAACTGTCGATGCGGTTCGCGCCGGCGCCGGCCGATGGCGGCCGGGCAGAGGATCCGCGTGCCGTCGAGATCCCACCCGCGGCCGCAGCAGCCGCGACGGTCCTGGGCCCGGCCGTCACCATCGGCGCGGCCACCGCGCCGATGGAGGCGGGCAGGGGCGACCGCTGGGCTCCGACCCACGCGGTGGCCGGGAGCGGCGCATGACGGCAACCGAGCACGCCACAGCCACGCCACCGAGCCGGATTGACGCGATGCTCGCGGCGGCCCGGTCCCGGCTGCACCGACTCGAACCGGCGCAGGCCGCGCGTGCCCTGGCCGAGAACGGCGACGCGGTGCTGGTCGACATCCGACCCGCGGCGCAACGCGCCGCGGAGGGGGAGATCCCCGGCGCCGTCATCGTGGAGCGCAACGTCCTCGAATGGCGGTTCGACCCCACCAGCGACGCGTGCCTGCCACTGGCGACGGGGGACGATCTGCAGGTCATCGTGATCTGCTCAGAGGGTTACACCTCCAGCCTCGCAGCCGACTCGTTGCGACAGCTCGGCCTGTGGCGCGCCACCGACGTGATCGGCGGATTCCACGGCTGGGCGGCGACCGGACTCCCCACCTGCCCGGCCCGCTGACCGCCGCGACCCGCCGGCCCGGCCGAGGCCCCGACCGGCTTCGACCGGGCCGGCGGGTTTACCCAGGGGGTCTACCCGGGGTCCCCCGGGGGATCCCGGTCGTGCCGGCCACGTCATCGCCGCCCCTGCACCCCGCAGAGGTCAGGGGCGCATGCAGCGGCAAAAGCATCGGATGTGGTTCTGCGCACATTTCTCTACCGAAATCATCCCCCGAGAACCGGGGTAAGCGGACCTTCGCGGGATCGTCACCCGTACGCAATCGAACCCGGGTACCGCTCCAACCTTGATCGACAATGCCCCGCCGACGCCCCTCCCGGGCCGCACCGGTCATCCGGCAACGATCTTCATACAGGCTGTTTCCGCTGTCCAGTAGCGCTTCCCCGCCCATCCGGCGGTACCCGGCGAGCCCGGACCCGGCCGCCGTGGCGACCGAGCCCGACCGACGGCAACACCGATCCCGCCCGACGGCAGTCATCTCGGAACGCGCACGGTGCGTGACCATCTACCTCGGCACACGCCGGTACGGAGCCCCGGACGTCCGCGTTCCGGAACCCTTGCTATCCGGTCGAGAGACGTCTACGTTCCTCGGTTAACGAGACGAGACGGGATCGTTTCCGAGCGGAGCTCCGGCCACGGTAGGCCAACCGAAAAGGCAGCGTCGACGGATTCCACCCGGAACGCCCGAGGGCTTCTCGGCTCGACCAGGTTGACCTGCCTGTCTGGGTGTAGGCAACACCGGATTCGGCGGTCTGGAAAAGCAGTGTGTCCGCCTTTGCAACGTCAGCAGGAGACGGTATGCCCAGTCAGCCCAGCGTGCTACCCGCTCGAAGCTTCGCCACGCTCAGCTCCCTGTCCGCCGCGTGTCACCACGTGTCCGGCGGTGCACGATGAGCGCCGGCGTCCCGGTTCTTCCCGGCCGTGATCTGCCGCCACGGCCGTTCGGAGCTGGTTGGCCCGCCTACTGGCGCCAGGAAGCGGCCTGCCGCGACGGCGACCCGGACGCATTCTTCCCGCCGGACGGCCGCAACACGAAAGCCCGGGCCGCGGCCGAGAGGCGGGCCCGCAAGATCTGCTCCGACTGCCCGGTGCAGCGCCCATGCCTGGCCACCGCGATCTTCTGTCAGGAAGAGCACGGGGTGTGGGGCGGCCTGACCTCGGACGAGCGTGCTTCCGTCGTCCCCCGCGGGCGGCTGAGCGCGAACGACGCCCTGGTCTTCGCCGACCGGCTGCTGCTGTCCGTGTCGGTCGCGAGCTGAGCGGACCGCGCCCGGTGACCCCGGGCGCGTCCCGCAGCGATGATCGCCCCCCTGGTCACGCGGTGGCTCCTCACGCCGGCCGATCTGCCCGGATATCGGCGGCGATGATCAGGATCATGGTTCCAGACGACTCGGCCGCAACGCCCTCGCTATCCGGTCGGGCCATATCTCATTGACGGACCCGGCCCATCCTGGGCAGTCTTCATGTCATCACCTCACGCCGCGGGGCGTGCGGCGCGGCGGCGCGGGGACCGGACGCGGGAGGGCGCGGTGGGCACGGGTATGGCTCCCGGCGGGACCGGATTCGACGATCCGGGCAGTGGCGGCAAGAAACCCCGGGCCGTGCTGCCACAGACAGACCCTGGGAAATTCACCGGAAAATTCTTTTCCCTGAATATCATACTTTATATCGAACCAGCCCTGCACGGTCCTGCTCGCCGTTCCGCGCCCGCCACGCCAGGTACGGATTCCCGGCAACTCCGGCTGGAACGGCAATTCCGGCTGGAACGCGACGGACGTCGCGCCGTCGATTTCCTCCCCGTACGGCGGAGAGCTCGCTCGTGAAACCACGGCGGCGCCTTCTTCTGCTGCGGCACGCAAAGTCGGACTGGGCCGAAGGGTCAATCCACGACGCCGATCGACCGCTGTCCGGATCGGGCCGGCGGGGCTGCGAGCTCATCTCGCGCTACCTCACGGACAACAAGCTCGCGCCCGACCTCATTCTGTGCTCCTCCGCGCTGCGGACCCGGCAGACCGTCGAGGGCCTCGCGGATGCGCTCCCCCCGAACGTCCCGGTCCTGACCGAGGACCGGCTCTATCTGGCCGAGGCGCAGGACCTGCTGGACCGGCTGCGTGAGATCGACGACGGAGTGCCCAGCGTGATGCTCGTCGGGCACAATCCCGGTATCCACACGCTGGCCGTGGCCCTGCTGCCCCCGGCCGAGCGATACCGGATCCCCACGTTTCCGACGGCGGCACTCGCCATCCAGGATCTGACCGTTACGCGCTGGGCGGAGCTGGGTCAGGACTCGGCCCGGCTCGTCTCCTTCGTCACTCCGCGGGGCCTGCGGGAGGCCGTCGGACCGGCAGGGGCCCCGAAACCCGGCCCGCCGTCCTGAGTCGGGAACGCCGCCGGCCTGAGCTCGGCCGGCGGCCGAGCGCCGCGGCGCGGCAGCCCGATGAACTGGTAGGTGCCGCGCCAGGCCTCGTGAACCAGATCGGCACTGCGCTCAGTAGGCCTGCTCCATGATCTTGGATGCGAGGGCGAAGACGCCGCCAACGACCAGCAGTGCGCCAGCCGCGATCCACAACGGCACCGAGGCGAGCGGGAGGGCGAACGTCCCGGCAACAAAGCCTACGATGATCAGAAGTACCGCGGCCCACGAACCCGTGTTGGCCTTGTGGTGACCGGTCTCACTAGCCACGTCCACTCCCGTCCGTCCTCATCGGGGCCGCCCGGCGACCCGATGCACATCGTTTTCCGGTGCGAGACTACCCGCGATCGGCATGTCCGATCCCGGATGGCGATGTACCTTTGCCCAATCTCGCCATTCTGCCCGATCTTGCCATTCCCTTCCCGCGCCGGGAGCCCGGTCACCCGAATCCGGCGACCCGCCGCAAGTCCACCAACTGGTCGTCGAGCCAGCGCCGCACGTCGTGGGTGCGGACCTGTCTGGCGGCCGCGGTGAGCCGGCGATGGCGCTCCTCCATCGGCATCGTCAGCGCGGTGTACAGGGCGTCGGCCATCTGCTGCACGTCGAAGGGGTGCAGGGTAACGGCGAACTCGCCCAGCTCCTCGTGCGCCCCGGCCATCTCCGACAGCGCCAGCACGCCGCCACGCCGGTTGACGACCGCGACCTCCTTCGCGACCAGGTTCATCCCGTCGGCGATCGCGTTGACGATCAGAACGTCACAGATGGAGTAGGCCGCCACGGCGAGCGGGAAGTCCTCGACCATCCGCAGGTCGATCGGCTGGCGCCCCTCCTTGGTATGCCGGGCGTTGATCTCCGCGACGACCGCGCCGATCAGGGCGATGTAGTCGGCGTACTCCGGCACGTCGGTGCGGCTGGGCTGCAGCAGCGCCAGGAAGCTGACCTTGCCCACCAGCTCCGGGTGCTGATCGAGTAGGGTGCCGAAGGCCAGAAAGCCACGCACGACGTTCTTGCTGGGGTCGGTGCGGTCCACCCGCAGGATGAGCTGACGGTCATCGTCGAGGAAGATGTAGCGCAGCATCGCCACATGCGCCGCCACCTCCTCGGAGGCCTGCGTAGCGTCCAGCGCCGCCGGGTCGACCGAGATCGGGTGGTACCGGGCGCGGACCACCCGGTCCGCCACCGTCACTGTCAGCTGCTCCAGGTCGATCGGCAGGCCGAGCAGCTCCTGGGCGCACAGGACGAAGTTGCGGGCGTAGCGCCGGGTATGGAAACCGACCACATCACTACCGAGCAGCCCGCGCAGTAGCCGCTCCCGGATGTCGGCGGGCAGGATGCGCCACTCGTCCGGCCCTGGCCAGGGAATGTGGATGAAATGCGTGAGCACCGCATCCGGGCACTGCTCCCGCACCCAGTCAGCCACGAGGTAGAAGTGGTAGTCCTGCAGCAGGACGAGCGCCTTGCCACCCCGCGCGCGCACCTCGTCAACCACCGCGTCGGCGTAGGCCCGGTTGACCGCCGCGTAGCCGTTCTCGAAGGCGTCGTGCTCGGCCCGGGTGAACACCGGTGACAGCGACCGGCCGTAGAGGCCGTGCTGGATGAACCACAGGACCGGGTTGGACCACACGCTGTAGAAGTCGGCGTAGGCGGTCGGATCGGTAACGACGAGCCGGACCCGGATGGCGGGGCCGTCCGGGTCACCCTCCACGAGCCGGGGCGAGGGATAGGTCTGGACGAGGATGGAGCTCCCGGCACTCTCCCCCGCGACGGCGACGTCCTCCTCGCTGGCTGCGCCGCACACCCACACCGCGTCGTCGAGATGCTCGGCGAGTCCGGACAGGGCCGAGACGAGGCCGCCCGCCCCCCTGGTGACGGTACGACCGGTGGCGTCCCGGTCGAACCTGACCGGACCGCGATTGGACAGCAGCACGAGCGGCAGGTCGAGCGACAGGTCGAGCGGGTTGAAGTCCGACACGGCGGATGCGGCCTCCTGGTCACGGGCGGTACTCGGCGTCCGGCACCGCTGAACCCGAGCGCCCGAGCGCACGGGGACAATCCGGACTGTAGTAAGCCCGGCTTTCGGATGCACCGCGTTGCAACGCGGCTAGCGGGAGTTTCCTAGATAAGTT
>NZ_CDXDOS010000224.1:0-5608 GCF_978021245.1 Frankia sp. CoBUL1 | reverse complement strand
ATCCCCACCCGCCCGGCGTCCAGCAGGTCGAACAGCGCCTGCTTCTCGCTGTGGTCGGGGCTCGCCGGGTAGCCGAAGGCGGGACGAATGCCGCGGAAGCGCTCGGCGTGCAGATCCTCCAGCGACGGCTTGGCGTCCGGCTCGAACCAGGCGCGTCGCGCCTCAAGGTGGACATACTCGGCGAACGCCTCGGCGAGCCGGTCGGCCAGGGCCTTCACCATGATCGCCCGGTAGTCGTCCTGCCGGGCCTCGAAGCCGGCCGCGAGCGTGTCGGCGCCGTGGACGGCCACGGCGAACCCGCCGATGTGGTCCCCGGCCGGGGCCAGGTAGTCGGCGAGGCTGCGGTTCGGCCGCCCAGCGGGCTTGGCCGTCTGCTGGCGCAGCATCGGCAGGCGCAGCCGCCCCGTGCCACCCGGACCCGGCGAGCTGGCGCTGTTCACCGCGCCGACGTCGATCTGATCGATCAGGATGTCGTCGTCCTCCGCGACGGCGGGCCAGAAGCCGTAGACCCCGCGGGCCTGAAGGCTGCCGTCCGCGATGATCTGATCGAGCAGGACGTTCGCCTCATCGTACAGCTCACGGGCCACCGGCTGGTCCAGGATCGCCGGGAACTTGCCCTTCAGCTCCCAGGCAAGGAAGAAGAACTGCCAGTCGATCATCGAGCGCAGCGCGCCGAGGTCCGGGGTGACGACGCGGACGCCGGTGAAGGCGGGGACGGGCAGGTCGTCGAACGTGACCTGCTCGCGGTTCGCCCGGGCCTGCGCGAGGGGGAGCAGCGGGCGCTGCTGGCGGTTCTCGTGCTGCTCACGCAGGAGCTTCTGCTCCACCCGGTTACGCACGGCGAGCTCCCCGGCCCGGTCGGCGTCGAGCAGGTCCGAGACCACACCGACGACGCGGGAGGCGTCCAGCACGTGGACGGTGGTGGCGTCGTAGGCGGGGGCGATGCGGACCGCGGTGTGCTGGCGCGAGGTGGTGGCACCGCCGATCAGCAGGGGCAGCTTCAGCCCGCGGCGCTGCATCTCGGTGGCGACCGTGACCATCTCGTCCAGGGACGGGGTGATCAGGCCGGACAGGCCGATCGCGTCGGCGCCCTCCGCCACCGCCGTGTCGAGGATGACCGTGGCGGGGACCATGACCCCCAGATCGATGACCTCGTAGTTGTTGCAGCCGAGGACCACACCCACGATGTTCTTGCCGATGTCGTGCACGTCGCCCTTGACGGTCGCGAGCACCACCGTGCCGTTGCCACGGTTGGCACGGCCGGTGCCGGTGCCGGTGCCGGTGCCGGTGGTGTCGGTGCCGGCCAGCAGCGCCTGCTGCTTCTCGGCCTCCATGAACGGTTCCAGGTAGGCGACCGAGCGCTTCATCACCCGGGCGCTCTTGACCACCTGCGGCAGGAACATCTTCCCCGACCCGAAGAGGTCGCCGACGATCTTCATGCCGTCCATGAGTGGTCCCTCGATCACGTCGAGGGGGCGGGCCGCCCGCGCCCGGGCCTCCTCCGTGTCGGACTCGATGAAGTCGACGATGCCGTGCACGAGCGCGTGCGCCAAGCGCTCCTCGACCGGCGCCTCGCGCCAGGACAGGTCCACCGTGCGCTTCGTGCCGCTCCCGCTCCCGCTCACGGTCTCGGCGAACGCGACGAGTCGGTCGGTGGCGTCGTCGCGCCGGTCGAAGAGCACGTCCTCGACGAGTTCGAGCAGGTCGGCGGGGATGTCCTGGTAGACGGCGAGCTGGCCGGCGTTGACGATGCCCATGTCGAGCCCGGCGCGCACGGCGTGGAAGAGGAACGCCGAGTGCATCGCCTCGCGGACGATGTCGTTGCCGCGGAAGGAGAACGACAGGTTCGAGATGCCGCCGCTGGTCCGCGCTCCCGGGCAGTGCTGCTTGATCAGCGGCAACGCGTCGAGGAACGCCTTCGCGTAGCCGTTGTGCTCGGCGATGCCGGTGGCGACGGCGAGCACGTTCGGGTCGAACACGATGTCCTCGGCCGGGAAGCCGACCCGCTGGGTAAGCAGGTCGTAGGCGCGGGCGCAGATCGCCACCTTGCGTTCGGCGGTGTCGGCCTGGCCCCGCTCGTCGAAGGCCATCACGACCACGCCGGCGCCGTAGTCGCGGATGCGCCGGGCCTGCTCCAGGAAGGGCTCCTCGCCCTCCTTGAGGCTGATCGAGTTGACGACGCCCTTGCCCTGCACGCAGCGCAGCCCGGCCTCCAGCACACTCCACCGCGAGCTGTCGACCATGATGGGCAGGCGGGCCGCCTCCGGCTCGGTGGCGAGCAGGTTCAGGAACGTGGTCATCGCCCGCTCGCTGTCGAGCAGGTCGGCGTCCATGTTGACGTCGAGCAGATTGGCCCCGCCGCGCACCTGCTCCAGGGCGACGTCCACGGCGGCCTGGTAGTCGTCGGCCTCGATCAGCCGCCGGAACCGCGCCGAACCGGTGACGTTGGTGCGCTCCCCGATCATGACGAAGCCGGTGTCCTCGCCGATCTCGAACGGCTCCAGCCCGCTGAAGCGGGTGCGCGCCGGCGGTGTCGGAACCGGGCGCGGCGGCGCACCGCCGACGGCGGCGGCGATCCGCGCGATGTGCGCCGGCGTCGTCCCGCAGCAGCCGCCGACGATGTTGACCAGGCCCGCGGCGGCGAATTCGCCGATCAACTGGCCGGCTTCGTCCGGGGTCTGGTCGTAGCCGCCGAAGGCGTTCGGCAGGCCGGCGTTGGGATGGCAGGCCGTGAACGTGCCGGCGAGCCGGGCGAGCTCGGCGACGTGCGGGCGCATCTCCTCGGCGCCGAGCGAGCAGTTCACCCCGACGACCAGCGGATGCGCGTGGGCGATGGAGCTCCAGAACGCCTCGACGGTCTGCCCCGACAGCGTCCGCCCGGACAGGTCGACGATCGTTACCGAGATCCACAGCGGCAGCCGCGGGGCGACCTCGCGGGCGGCGGCGATCGCGGCCTTCGCGTTGAGCGTGTCGAAGATCGTCTCGATGAGCAGCAGGTCGACCCCGCCGTCCGCCAACGCCTGGATCTGCTCGGCGTAGGCGGCCCGGACCCCGTCGAAGGTCACCGCCCGGTACGCCGGGTCCTCCACTCGCGGGGACAGCGAGAGCGTGACGTTCAATGGGCCGATCGAACCGGCGACGAACCGCCGCCCCCCGGTCTGCCGGGCGGCCTCGTCCGCGGCCTGGCGGGCCAGCCGCGCGCCCCGCAGGTTCATCTCCCGCACCAGCGACTGCAGCCCGTAGTCCGCCTGGCCGATGCTCGTCGCGGTGAACGTGTTCGTCGTGGTGATGTCCGCGCCGGCCGCGAGATACTGCCGGTGCACGTCGAGGATCACGTCCGGACGGGTCAGGTTCAGCAGGTCCGGGTCGCCGGCGAGGTCCTTCGGGTGGTCGCGGAACCGCTCCGTGCGGTAGTCGGCCGGGGTGAGCCCGGCGTTCTGCAGCATCGTGCCCCAAGCCCCGTCGAGCACGACGACCCGCTGGGCCAGCAGCTCCCGGAGCTCCCGCTCGCCGGCCCCGACCGCACCGTCATGGACGGCCACCTCGTCGACCGACCTGGACCCTGCCATCAGACCACCTCCCGGTTATGGGAGGCGCCCTTACTGAACGGTGCGGGCCGAGCGTGGCGGACCTGGGCCCGTTGCAGCGCCTCTCGACCTGTGAGTGACGATACCGTGCCATCGTGATCACTTCACGCCGGCTCGAGCGTTTCGCTGTCGCTGTCGCTTGAGAGTCGTATGCTACCCGGGCGGGACACCGGTCCGCGCCGCGCATGAGCTCATCCGGACCTGGCAGAGACCTGGCAGAGGTGTCGGCATACAGCGCACGGATCTGGGCGTCGCTCGGATGGTGGCCCGTGCCCGGGAAACCGACCATCCAACCGGCGACAAGCACCGCGTGGTCCAGTACGTCGTCATCCGTGATCATCTGGTTGACCAGCCCGAGCTCGGCCGCCTCGGTGGCGCTGACGGCGTGGCCGGACAGCAGGAAGTCCGAGACCCGGGCGGTGCCCATGATCTGGGGAAGATGCCAGGACAGACCGTATTCGACGGCCAGGCTGAGGCGGGAGAAGCCGGAGCCGACGAAGGCGGAGGCCGCGATGAACCGGACCTCCGGGTCGGCGTCCGCGGCACACAGGGCCTGCGCCTAGGCGGTGGCCATCGGCAGGGTGAACGCGCTCATGACCTCGGGCCGGTTCAGGGTGGCGACGGCGACCCCGTCATCGGACCCGGGTCAGAACGGGATCGGCAACGGCGGTCTGGATCGACTCCGTGCTGCTGCGCACCTTTCGCTCGGTTCCCGCGAGGTCGGCGGCGTGCCTGGCGTTCCCGGGTGCGCCCCGGCGTGCCGTCGCGCCCGCCGCGTGGACTCCGCGGATCTCATGCCGATATCGCGTCTCCATAGCGGATCGCGAGTGATCGGGTGCGTGGACTGTTGGGCAAGAATCCTGGGCTCCCGGCCCTTCGAGTGGTCCCGGTGTCGTGTAGCATGACCTCCAGATCCGGACAGGGCTCGTGGCTGGCACCTGGAGGGCGACAACTGAAGATCGATCTAGAGCATGGTCCCGTGGTGAAGCCTGGAGTTCACGCCGCCCTGTCAAGGCGGAGGTCGCGGGTTCGAATCCCGTCGGGACCGCGTTCGTATGGCTAACAGTGCGCTGTGGCTCATGCGAGAGTCGCACTACCCGGGGCAGGTAGCTCAGTCGGTACGAGCGTCCGCCTGAAAAGCGGAAGGTCGGCGGTTCGACCCCGCCCCTGCCCACCACCGCTGACCTGCGGTTTCGTCATAGAGATGATCTCCCTTGGCTCGTTTGAAGATCGTTATATGGCAGTGGATGTGGCAACGGCCGTGGAACTCCACGGCCGTTCTCGTTTACTGCCACATGGGACATCATCCCAGCCGGTCACCCAGTTTGGTAAGCGCTGCGCGCTTCTCGTCCAGGGAGACGTGCGCGTAGATCGTCATGGTGACGTCGATCGCGGAGTGGCCGGCGATGTCCCGGACGATGTGCGGGGGCACTCCCGCGTCGAGACCGGTAGAGCGCAATCATCAGCAGAGAGATGAGGTCCTCGTTCGTGGGCGCCAGCCGGCTGAGCGCAGTCAGTTCCGGGACCAGGTCGTGATGGAGGCCGAGCCGTAGGTCCGCCGTGATCCGCTCGGTCAGCACCGCCATCCGCTCCTCGTCCAGGGTCGCCAGTTCGGCGCTCAGCAGCGGGCCGGCCGGAACATCGACCAGAGCCGGCGTCCGCCAGATCTCAAGCGCCGCCCGATAGCGGGCCGCGCCCGCGCGGTGGTGGCCTCGGCTCGTGAGCATCCGGGCGTGCCGGGCGGTCGCTCGGAACCTACCGAGATCCAGTTCATCCGGCCCCAGCTGGATCTCGTATCCCGACTCGTGCGTCACCAGCCGGTGTTGGCGGCGGCCGGACCTCAGCGGGCGGCCATCGCACATCGCGCGGCGTAGCTGCATGACATAGGTGTGTATGGCGGCGACGGCACTCGAGGGCGGTCGTCCGTCCCAGAGCTCCTCCAGGAGGTTCTGGACCGGAACAATGCGATTCGCGCGGAGAAAAAGCAGCGCGAGGATCTGGCGCTGCTTCGGAGCGCTGGG
>NZ_CDXDOS010000223.1:0-5619 GCF_978021245.1 Frankia sp. CoBUL1 | reverse complement strand
CCAAGGCCCGGCGGGTCCATCCTGGCGCCAGACGTCCAGCCAGCGGCAGATCCGGTCGAGGGCCACGGTGTGGCCGGGGACGATGATTCCGCGGCGGTGGGTGAGCGCCAGTAGGGCAAGCGGCCCCGCGATGCCGTGAGCCATGCCCAGGTCGGCGTGTCCGCCCGCGAAGGGGCCGGGCGGTGCGCTGGTGGGGACGTCGACGCTCCACCAGCCGGGCGCGGCCAGCCCGGCCGTGTCCATGGCCGGCACCGGCTCGGTGAGCCGGACAAGGTAGGTCAAGATCTGGCGGAGCTGCTCGCTGTCCGGGCCTCGGACCGAGAGATACGCGCCGAGCCCGGTCAGGCCTCGGACCAGGTCGAATTCCGCGCGCACCGGTCGCTGTCCCACCTCTACCCGTGTGTGGGCCGCCGTGAGCCGGCGTTCGACCAGTCTTTCGACAGCGGTATGGAGCCGCTGGGCCGCGCGCTGGTGGTGGCCGGGTGGGGCCGCCGCCGTCAGGGCCAGCGCGAGCGCCGGGGCGCCGAACCACAGGCCGGCGCCCGGCCCAGCGGAAAGATCTTCGCTGCCGGCGGCTGTCAGCCAGCCGTCGGCGGTGTCCCAGTCGCCGTGGCGGGAGCTGGCGCGCACCCCGTGGAGAAGCGCGACGCCGGCCGCTCCCTCAGCCAGCGACTGGCCCTTCCAGCGGGGGCTGCTGGGGCTGCGGTCGTCGCCTGTCTCGGGCGGCGGTGGCACGGCCAGCGCGTCGGCCAGCCGGGCGGCGATGGTCGCCGTGCGGGTGCGCGGATCGCCGACCACAGTCATGATCTTTCCGTTCCAGCGGGGACGAGACGGGCCTGCTGGTCGGTGTGGTGCCAGGCAAGGGCGACCGCGCGGGCGAGGCGGTGGCAGGCACGCTCCGCCGCGGAGCCGAGGCCGTGGGCACGGACATAGTGCAGATGCAGCAGCGATCCCAGTACATCGCTGTGGTCCGGCCGGCCCGGTGATGCGGCGAGCTGGGCTGCATATCGTTCGGCGGCCCGGCGCCGGGCGTCCCAGCTGTCACACACCGCTGCCGGAAGCCGCAGGACTGCGCCGCCAGGCGCGGAGCCGCCGCGATCTGCTTGGGACAACGCGATGGCCTGGCGCAGCACCGGCCGATGAGTCGGTGCCCCAGAGGCCCGTCGGTTGTCCAGAAGCCACCGCATTCCGGCCTGCCGGTTACCGATCAGTGCGCAGGTCAGGTCGACCATGCTGACCGCTGTCAGGGCCGCGGGGAGCAGCGCCCGGTTCGCAGCCTGGGCGACCAGCTGGGCGACGACAGCGGCGGAGTCGGCGGCGAACAGGTTATCGGCCGCGGCGAGTGCTTCGCCCTCGCCGTACCGGGCCGTCTCAGGGTGGTAGGTGTCGAGTGCCAGATCGCCAATGAGACGCTGCGCTCGCAACTCCTCCGCCCAGACACCGACCCGGGCTGCCAACCGCCCGTAGCTCTGGGCATCCGGCGCGAGGCGGATCCGCAGGCGTAGGTGGGGCGCAGGGTCGTGGTACCTGATGAACCACCACATCCCCGGTGTCGAGCAGCGCGGGCAGGCGGCTGGTGAGGATCGTATTGACCACGTCCGGATGGCAGTACAGCTTCGCGAAGAGCACCGTCGACCCTGGCAGGATCCCGGAGGCCGCGTCGGTCACCGTCATCGGACCGGATGCCGTCACCACGGCGGGTGCCGGACGCGGGGCGGCGGTCGTCGCCACGGGGAACACGATCTCGTGGGCTCGGCCGCCGGCCCAGCCGTAGTCATCGGGATGCGGTGCTTCGGAGAGGCTGACAGCACCGCTGGCACCGTTGAGTTCAGCACGCAGCAGGTCGCGGTCCAACCGTTCGTCGAGGTCCAGCCGCAGCCGCACATCCGCCCGGCCGGTGCTCACCCACCGGGGCAGTCCTGATCGCTGCCGGAGCCGCCCGAGCGCGTCAGCCCATTCCTGGTCGGCCGCCCGCGGGCCTGGGAGATCCGACGGATGGATGCGCCAGCGGGCCGGTGCCAGAACCGTGCGGCCATGGCGAACCCTCGGCAGGAACGGGAGACAACCCGCCGCGCCCCACGAGAACGGGGCGACGGTCCCGGCGCCAGCGCGGGGCAGTTCGTGCAACAGGCGCGCGAGCGGTGGGAAGGACTGGCGGGCCGCAGCGTGCGTCAGCAACGGTTCGACGACGGCACGGCGGGAGAGCGACACCAGGTAGAACCGCGCGCTGTCCGCCGTGACCGCCAGATCCGTCCACACGATCCTGCCGTGCTGACGTTCGTGGTGCTCGGCGAAGGAGATCCAATCCGCCAGCATGTGGGGAGCGCGGGTGACGTTCTCCAACCGGGCGTGCCCCGGCGGGAACGACAACTGCGCTGTCACTGCGTCGTCGACCACCGTGGGAAGCTGACGGAACGCGCTCACCATCCGGTGACGGTCCGCGTCGGGAAGCAGATCGAGGAATCTGCCGCTCATCGCGACCGCGGTCCGGCTGACACCCGTGACCCACAGGGTGAACGCGCCTCGGGGCAGGCTCGCTGTCGACGGTGCCAGGACCTCGACGCAGATCTCGACATGCGGTTCCGCCCAAAACCCGTCCGCCGGTGCGGACACGGCGTCGAGGGCGGCGTTGTCCAGAACGACTTCCTGCTGGCCGTCGAGCGCCGCGCGCTGAGCAAGCTGCAGCAGGAACTCGTCGCGGAGCGGCACCCCGTCGGCAGGCTCTGCCGCTGCCGGGCCGAAATGGGCCGGATAGCCCAGGCCGACCACCGGGTCAACCAGCTGATCAAGTCCTACCAGCGCCGACTCACCGAACCTGTCGATGAAGCTGCGGTGGTACTCGCGCCAGGACGGGTTGCCAGCCGGATGTGGGGTCATTCGCAGCAGCACTCCGGCCGCCGCAGCGGCCTCCGTCGCCACGACCTCCGGCACTGTCACCGTGCAGCCCATCCGCAGATCAACCACGAGTGGCTGTTCGACCACGGAGTGCACCACCCGCATCCGCTCACGAACGGCCGCCAGACCTGGCTGCGGCACCGAACCGTCCACGCCGCGTGCTCCCACGAGGTCGGCCTGGATCAGCAGGAGCTTTTCGATGAGGGCCGCCGAGGAAGCGCTGGGGCTGTCATCGGACCGCTGCGTGGTGGCTGGCACGCCTGCGTCCTCGATGCCGGTCAGCGTGCCGAGAATGTGCGCGACGACGTCCGTGCACGTCGCGGGTGGCCGCAGGTTGCTCACGAGAACGCCATACGTCAGGAGCTGGGCCAACATGGTCTCGACGCCAAGGCGAGGAAGACCGAGCGTGGCGCCCACCGCATCAACAAGATCGGAAAATCGGACGGGTGCCTCCGCGCACGCCATGGCCGTCTGTACTGCTCGGCTGTGGCGGACCGAGACCTCGGCGGGTAGGAACGCCTCCGTTGGCGGTTGGGCGTGCGGGCGCCAGGGAAGTACGAGCCGGTCGCCGCGGATCAGAGCCAGGTCGTTGGCCACCACAGTCAGCGCCGCGCGTATGCCGCTCATGGACTCCAGCCGGCCGATGACCGCGGCGAGCCACACGGAATCCGCCCGTGGGTAGAGCCGACCAACATCAGTCCATCGCAGTGCGGACTCGATGCCTAACCGCGCCGGGGCCACGCCGGCGAAGAGGCCGAAGGGCGTCGCGCGCCGGCTCATCCGCACCAGATAGCGCGCCACTGCCAGCCCCAGTCGGCGCGCCCGACGCGCCGACGGCCTTTCCCCGCGGCACGCTTCCTCCACGCTGGCAGCCAGCGCCGGGCTCGCAGTCTCCACGGCGACGGCGATGGAGGTATGGGCCCAGACCTCGGCCAGCCAGATGCACCAGCGCGCCGCGTCGTCACAGTCCGCGCCTGGCCAGGTCTTCGCGGCCATCGCTGTCGTCTTGTCCGACAGGGCGGCAGCACGGAACAGTGCGGCGTCGAGCGGCGCGTAGAGCAGCGGGCTGCGCCGGAAGTCCATAGCATCGCCTCCGTCTGGTGAGCAGCGGTCCATTGCGCGGTACACATGTGCCGGGTGGTGCTCGGAGACCGCGTGGTCCCCGAGCACCACCCGGACTCGTGGCGGTGTCAGCAGTCCTTGTTCTTATTCGTCGAGCAGCCGTTGTCGGTGGTGCACAGCAGCGCGTCCGCCGCGTCGCCCTGCTCGACGATCGAGACGTCGAGCTCCAGCTCGCTGATCCCTGCGGTGGTCGTGTCGGCCGTGACGGTGTCCATGGTCATCACACTCCCGGTCTCGCCCGTTCCCATGGGAAGCGGGCTCGTGAAGGACTCCAGTAGTGCCGTCCTGCCGCCTGTTCCTCCGCTGAGGGCACGCGGGGTTTCGTCACCGTGGATCCGGTGACGCCTGGGCGACGGGACATCTGGTGCTGCCGACACGGGCCCCCGAGCCACTCGACTGCTCTGAGCAAGCGCCCGGAAACTCTGTGCCGGCCGGTTTCGGTAGCAAGAGTGGAGGCCTGCCGCGCCATGAAGTGACACACGTTGTGTCACTGATCCGCTGCCATCCGGCGCACAGGACGGTGCTCTGGAGGACAGGCGGTTACCAGAGGGTCGGGTGCCCGGCGGCGAGTGCGCTGCCAGCTAAGATCAACCACCAGATCCGGGGAGTGATCGCTGTGGAGGAGAGGGAGGTTGTCGGTCCTCGAAGGAGCCTGCATTGCAACGTGATCATGGTCCGGCTGTCCTAGCCGAGCTCGGCACTCCTGCCAGTCCGGGATAAGACCAGCTCGCGCTGCGGCGGACCGCACCCCAGGCCGAGCGGCCCCCGGTCGCTCAGAGAAGCGACAGGAGGATTGGCGATCTTGGTGTTCGTCGTCGGTGGGCAGGGCTATCTCGGGTCCCGCGTGATCCACGCTGCCACCGGAACCGATATGGCGATCGCGATCAGCCGAGATGGAGCGACGCGACATGGCGTGCCATCTACGAGCTGGTCGACCTTCCTCGGCGGTCTCAAGGGTGTTCGTGGCCCCGTCGTTGTCTGGCTACTGGACGGCGCCAAGCACCACGAACTTGATCGACTAGCTGAGCTTCTGGCTGCCCGGCCCGACGGCCACCTCGTGCTCGTCTCGACCTGCACCGTCTACGGCGCCTGCGGCGACCTCGTCTGCGACGAGGGCACGCCGTTGGACCTGCGCACCGACCACGCGCGACTCAAAGCCAGGTGCGAGGCCCTGCTCGACCGCTCCGGCTGGACATCGGCTGTGCTGCGGCTTGGCGCGCTCTACGGCGTCGATCACCGCGGGATCCGGGCCGACCGGATCGAGAAGTGGGTCCGTCAGGGAACCACCGAGCACATAATCACCGTGCCCGACCCCGAGCACTGGCGCGGCTGGGTCCACCGGGATCAGGCAGCTCGCGCCCTCTGGCGGGCCGCAGCTTCACAGGTCACCGGCGTCTTCAACGTGGCTTCCGCGAACCTGACCTTCGCGCAGGCCGCGCACACTGCCTCGGCGATGACCGGCGCCAAGATCATCGCGACCGGCGAGATGGACGCCTGCAGCTACCGCGTCGATTCCTCCGCCGCCGTCGCGCGCGGCCTGCTCGACGTCGAACCTGGCGAGGACATTGGCGCGGCGACTAAGCTTGTCGTTTAACCTGTCGG
>NZ_CDXDOS010000222.1:0-5629 GCF_978021245.1 Frankia sp. CoBUL1 | reverse complement strand
AGCCCCTGACGCCCCGGCGCACCAGGTCCGGATGTCGCATTCTCCGTGATGGGCGGTACAGGTCCCGGCGGCCTGCGACGCGCGCCAGGGTGACCAGGAGTACGACACCGGCGATCACGTAGGCGTTCGTGAGGAGGATGGTCGGGTCGCGGCGGTGCGGCCAGTTCTGGTCGTGTGGCGTGATCCACCAGACGGGGGAGGCCACGAACAACACGTAGCCGGCGAGCGCCGCTCCGACGTACCGGCGTGAGGCTCGGCTGTCGGTGCTGTCGGTGCTGTCGGTGCTGTCGGTGCTGTCGGTGCTGTCGGTGCTGTCGGTGCTGTCGGTGGCGTGGGTGGCGAGCCAGAGCAGCGTCGGCACCGCCCACACCCAGTGGTGACTCCACGAGATCGGCGAGACCAGCAGTCCGGTGACCGCACAGGCGAGCAGGCCCGCGACGGGCTCCCCGCGCCGGTGCAGCCGCACCGCGAGCACCAGCCCGGCGACGGCGACCGCGGCCACCACCAGCCGGTGGATCTGGACGACCGACGCGCCGTCTCCCCAGATCCGGGTCATCGCGCCGGACAGCGACTGGTTGCCGGCGTACGTGACCGAGCCGATCCGGCCCGGATCCGCGAACACCCCGCCCCAGTAGGCGCGGGACGCCGCGGGTGCCAGCGCGAACGCCACGGCATGGGCCGCGAGAAACGTCCCCACCGCTGCGATCGCCACCCGGCGCCGGCCGGCCAGCCACAGGTAGGCCACGAAGATCAACGGAGTCAGTTTCACCGCTGCGGCGAGACCTGTGAGAGCACCGGGTGGCAGTCGGGCGAACGGTGTGGACCGCCGTCCGGGCCCGGCATCGAGCCAGACCGCCAGCATCAGCAGGATGTTGACCTGCCCGAAGATGATGGTGCTGCGAACCGGTTCCGTCGCGAGCGCCGCCACCAGCAGCAGCGGCGGCGCCCAGCGCGAGCCCAGCGCCCGCCCGACCCCGGCGGCCCGCGCGGTGTCGGTCGGCGGGATGAGCCAGGCTCGCAGCCTGGACAGCAGCAGGATGAGTGCCGCGACGGTCAGCGCGGCCCAGACGACCTCAGCCACCCCCAGGGGGATGGCGGCGAACGGCGTGAACAGCAGCGCCGCGATCGGCGGGTAGGTGAAGGGCAGGCCGGCCGCCGTACGCACCTGGTAAAGGGCGGACCCGTCCCAGACGGCCTGCCCCCCCAGCCGGTAGACAGCGAAGTCGGTCTGCGGCTGTGGTGCGATCATCACCGCGAGCACCACCAGCGCGGCGACGACGCCCGTGGTCACGACGGGCGCGGTCGGTCGCGCCGAGGCGACCGGCAGCGGTCCCGGGCCTGCCGTCTCCCCGTTGGGGCAGGTGGTAACGGTTGCCGGGACCATGGTTCTCGCTTGCCGCATGCGTTCGGCATAGCACCCCGAGGCGGTCCGCCAGCAGGGAGCCCGGCAGTCACCATCCGCCGTTCATCCCGCCGCCATCCGCCGCCATCCGCCGGTAGCCGCCCGGCGCCGAGGCAGGACACCGCGGGCCGGGCCGGCGCCCGTGGGCTCCGACATCCATACAGGACAGGTATTGTTCACCGGGTGCTCCCGGGCGCGCCGCCTGTTGGCGATGTAGAAACGTCAGGCTTTGTACCGGAATGGACGAGATAGAGTGCGCCGCGCCGCACGGAACCGCCCGACCGGGCAATCCTGCTCGACGCTGTTCGTCGCGCCCCGGTAGGGGCGTCGGCGGACGCCTCGACGGAGGCGTCGTCCTGCTCGCGGGATGTGGGACCGCCGGATCGGTGCTGGTGGTGCTGGTAGCGGGGCGACTGGCCCTGCAGCCCGGAGTCGTGACCCCGTCACGCTGGTTCGGGCTGCTCGACCCGGTGCCGTTCGACCGCCCCTCTCCGCTACCCGCTTTTATGATCATCGGGGTGGCGTTGCTCGTCGGCGCATGGTTCCGGTTGTGCCAGCGCGCGCACCACGGCGACCTGTCGGTCCCGCGGATAGGCCTCGTCATCGGCTTCTGGGCCGTTCCGGTGCTGCTCGGCCCGCCGATCCTCAGCCTCGACGTCTACTGCTACACCGCGCAGGGGACGATGCTCGCCGCCGGGCTCGACCCCTACGCCGCCGGGCCCACCGCGCTCGGCGCCCGTCCCATCCTGCTAGCCGTCGATCCGATCTGGAGATCATCGCTGTCGCCCTACGGGCCGGTCGCCCTCGGCTACTTCCGGCTGGTGACCGCGCTTGCGGGCGGTGACGTCCTGCGCGCGGTCCTGCTGCACCGGATCGTCGCGGGGGCGAGCGTCGTCGTGATGGCGGTGTGCGTGGTGCGGGTGTCCTCCGCGGCGCGACGGCCCTGGGCGCTGGCGTTCTGCGCGGGTAGTCCGATCGTGCTGCTGCAGCTCGTCGGCGCGATCCATCTTGAGGCCATCCTGCTGGCGCTGCTCGCCAGCGGCCTGACGGCGGTGTACCGCGGCAGGCCGGTGCTCGGTCTCGTCCTCATCACCGCGGCCGCGCTGGTGAAGTGGCCCGCGGCCCTGGTCGTCGTGGTGGTGCTGGTCTGGCGGTCGGTCGCGGCGGTGAGTGCCGCTACCGCCTCGCCCGCGACCGCGGCCTCGGTCGGATCGGGTCGGCGTGCGGCCCGGCTCCGTCGCGCCGCCGCCGTCGCTGGGCGGGACCTCGCCGTCGTGGCGAGCGCCGTCGTGGTGCTCTCGAGTCTGGTACCCGACGGCTTCGGATGGCTGCGCGCCGCGCGGACACCGGCCGCCGGACTGACCCTCTACGCCCCGACCACCTGCCTCGCCGATCTTCTGTCCGCCCTGGCGAGGATGGCCGGATCGGCGATGCGCTTCGAGGATCTGGTGGGACCCACCCGGGCCGCAGGCGCGGCCGTCGCCGCCGGGATCTTCGTCTGGCTGCTGGCGACCGTCCGCGACCGCGAACCGCATGCCACCGCCGGGCTGGCACTACTCAGCCTGGCCCTGCTCGGACCCGTCCTCTATCCCTGGTATCTCACCTGGGGCGCCGTGCTCCTCGGCCTGACCGGGCAGGCGCCGCGACGGGTGCTCGGGGCGGTCACCGTGGTCGGCTCGTTCCTGGCCCTGCCGCACTGCGAGCTGTTGTTCGTCGATCACCCGCAGGTCGCTCCCTGGTTCGTCCGGCAGGGGCCGATCGTCCTGCTCGTCGCCCTGACCTGCGGCATCGCCGTGGCCTTGGCCGCCCGGCGTCGTCTCGCCAGCGTGCCCTGAGCGTGGCGACCGTGCCCTGAGCGCGGCGACCGTTGCGTCCGTCGCCGGGCCTCACGCCTCGTCGGCGGCCCGGCGCAACTCCTCGATGTCGAGCTTCGACATCTTCAGCATCGCCTGCATCGCCCGCTGGGACCGGCCCGGGTGGGATCGTCAAGGAGCTCAGGCAGGGCCGTGGGCACGATCTGCCAGGACAGCCCGTACCGGTCCTTGAGCCACCCACACGGTCCTGCCTCGCCACCGTCGGTCAGCCGGTCCCAGTACTCGTCGATCTCGGCCTGGGAACCGCAGTCGACCTGCAGCGAGATCCCCTCCGAGAAGGTGAACTCGGGTCCGCCGTTCAGCGCGACGTACTCCTGGCCATCCAGCTCAAACCGGACGGTCATGACCGTACCCTCGGGACGGGGCCCGGCCGGGCCGTAGCGGGTGATGTCGACGATCCGCGAGTTCGGGAAGATCGACGTGTAGAATCTGGCCGCCTCCTCGCCCTGAGTGTCGAACCACAGACATGGCGTGACTGCTGGCATCCTCCGCTCCTTCCTGTCTGGATGAGAAGCGCGCGGCCATTTCCCGCACGAGCTTTTCCCGAAGAGCGTCGTGGTACCCCTGGATCAGGGGCGAAAGCGGTCCGGGTCGGCCGCGGCCCAGTCCGCCGGCGGCTCGGCGAGCAGTTCCCCGGGTTCGAGCCACTCGTACAGCTCGGCGTAGCTGCGGGTGTCGGTGTGGGTGACCCGGCGCATCAGCATCCCCGGATGCAGCCGGCGCAGCCCAGCGAGGCGATCATCTGTACCGCCTGGGCCACCGTGGCCTGCTGGTAGCGGCGCACCCGCTCGCCCTTGTCCGCGACGTCCACCGCGCGGGCGCGGCGCGGATCCTGGGTGGCCACCCCGACCGGGCAGGTGTTGGTGTGACAGCGTTGCGCTTGGATGCAGCCGACCGCCATCATCATCGCGCGGGCCGCGTTGGTGTAGTCGGCGCCCTGGGCGAGCCGTTTGACGATGTCCACCCCGGTGGCGATCTTGCCGCTCACCCCGATCCGGACCTGGTCTCGCAGGCCGACGCCGACGAGTGCGTTGTGCACCGTCATCAGGCCCTCGGTGAGCGGAGTACCGACGTGGTCCTCGTACTCCAGCGGCGCGGCGCCGGTGCCGCCCTCACCTCCGTCGACGACGACGAAGTCGGGGGTGATCCCCTCGGCCAGCATCGCCCGGCAGATCGCGAGCAATTCCCGCCGGGGCCCCATACACAGTTTGAATCCCGTGGGCTTGCCGCCCGCGAGCTCCCGCATCCGGGCGATGAACAGCACCAGTTCCCGCGGAGTCGAGAAGACCCGGTGTCCCGGCGGGCTGACACAGGTCACCCCGGCCGGGACACCGCGGGCCCGCGCGATCTCGGCGCTGACCTTCGCCGCGGGCAGGATGCCGCCGAGGCCGGGCTTGGCGCCCTGGCTCAGCTTCAGCTCGACCATCCGGACCGACGGAAGAGCCGCCTTGTCCTTGAACAGCGCCGGGTCGAAGTCGCCGTCCGCCGTGCGAGCACCGAAGTAGCCGCTGCCGATCTCCCAGACGAGGTCGGCGTGGTAGCGCAGGTGATGCTCGGTGAGACCGCCCTCCCCGGTGTCATGGGCGAAACCGCCCGCCGCCGCGTCGCGGTTCATCGCGAGCACGGCGTTGCCCGATAACGCTCCGAAGCTCATCGCCGAGATGTTTAGCAGCGCCATGTCATACGGCTGGGTGCAGTCCGGGCCGCCGATGCGCACCCGGGGCGGCGGGGTGCCTGGCGCAACCGCCAGTGGCACCGTCGAATGCAGCAGGTACTCGTAGCCGACCGCGTTGACATCGCGCTCGGTGCCGAACGCCTGGTCGCTGTGGATGCCCTTCGCGTGTTCGTAGATGCTCGTCCGGATGTCGCGGTCGAACGGGCGGCCGTCGTAGTTGCGTTCGATGAAGTACTGCTGGATCTCCGGCCGGATGGACTCCAGCATGAAGCGGAGGTGGCCGAACACCGGGTAGTTCCGCAGGATTGCGTGCCGGCGTTGCGTGACGTCGTGGACGGCCAGGGCGAGCAGGGCGCCGGACACGGCGGCGGCCCCCCACCAGTCCGCCGACCACCACAGCCCGGCGGCGATTGCCGCCGCCATGAGCCCCGCCAGGGCCGGCAGTATCCCGAACGAGAACATCGCGATCCTTCCCTGCACCGGCCCCGTGCGCAGGCTGTGCGCGGGGCCGCGGCCGGCGGAACCCGGCCGATCTGCCTGGACCCGTCGGGTCCGGCGCCTTCGACGCTATACGCCGGACGGTTCACGAGGTGTTCCGCGGCCGCGGGGACACGCAATGGGCGGGAACTCGCAATGGCGAGCGGGCCGTCGGCGAACAGGGTAACTCCCTGTTCACAA
>NZ_CDXDOS010000221.1:0-5638 GCF_978021245.1 Frankia sp. CoBUL1 | reverse complement strand
CCTCGTCGGCCGTCGTACCGTAGTCCCGGGCACCGGCACCGGCACCGAACTCGAAGACGAGATGCGGCCGGCTGGAGCCGATCAACTTCTGGCCGCCCTTGAACACCCCGTACTCGGCCCCCTCGACGTCAACCTTGATCAAGGTTGGCCGGTAGTCGGCCGGCATCGCGTCGTCCAGCGTCTCGACGGCCACCTCGATCCGTTCGACGTCCTCACTGTCGGGCACCCGATCACGCAGCCCGCTGTAGACGGGCCTGCTGCGGACGTAGGTGAAGGGCAGCACCCCCGGCTGGTCGGCGAGCGCGGCCTGTCGTACCTCCACCGCCGGGAAATCGGTGGTCAACGCCGCGGCCATGTGCGGCAACGGCTCATAGGCGACGTGCCGGCCTCCCGGGGCGTGCCGGAGGATGGTCCGCAGAACGTCACCCTTGTGCGCGCCCACGTCGATACAGTTCGAGTCCTCCCGGAGGACGAAGGACAGCAGCAGCGCCAGATGCCGGTCGTCGCTGCGATTGCGGCGGGCGGTAGGAACGACGTTGTCACGCACCAGCTTCAGCGCCGGGCCGAGGCCGATGTCGACCGCCACCCGCCGGGCCCTTGCCAGCTGCTTTTCCATCCGAGGATCCATCCGCCGCGACCTCCTGTTGTTCAAGCGGCGACCTGCCGGAGTGTCATCGCCGAATGACCCATTATGACAGTCAGTACACCACTATTGGGCGAACATGATCCACGGTCAAGACCGGTAACAGGAATTTCAAGTCCACTTCATTCCCGCTCGACCCTGCTCGACCCCGCTCGACCGATAATCCTTACGTCACGAAAGAGTTCGACTTCTGAACCCTTCCGCAAGGGAAGGGTTTGGAAGTCGCGGCAGACTACCCAGCGAGACCGTTCGGCCTCGCATCGGCCGCCGCCGCCGCGATGGAGAAGATCGACGGCGGCCGCGCCAGCATCCCGTCCTCAGCGGGCTCCGGCGAGAATCTGCTCGTCGACCGGCTCCGCGGCGAAGGATCCCACCGGTGGGCAGGTGCAGACCAGGTTGCGATCACCATAGGCGCCGTCGATCCGACGTACCGGGGACCAGTACTTGGCGGCCCGCAGCGAAGCGACGGGATAGGCCGCCACCGATCGCGGATAAGCGTGTGACCATTCGTTGGCGGTAACCATCTGTGCAGTATGCGGAGCATTATGCAGGGGATTATCGGTCCGCGGCCAGATACCGTCTCCGACCTTGTCCGCCTCGGCTCGAATGGAGATCATTGCGTCGCAGAAACGATCGATCTCGCCGAGATCCTCACTCTCCGTCGGCTCGACCATCAGTGTTCCGGCAACCGGGAATGACATGGTCGGAGCATGGAAACCGTAGTCGATGAGACGCTTCGCCACGTCGTCCACGGTGACGCCGGTCAGCTTCGTCAACGGCCGTAGGTCCAGAATGCACTCATGGGCGACCAGCCCGTCCCGGCCCGCGTAGAGAACCGGATAGTACGGATGCAGCCGGTGGGCAATGTAGTTGGCGTTCAGGACGGCCACCGAGGTCGCCCGGCGCAGGCCGTCCGCCCCCATCATCCGGATGTAGGCCCACGGAATCATAAGAATTCCGGCCGAGCCCCACGGGGATCCCGAGATCGGGCCCACTCCGGTGGCCGGTCCTGCCTCCGGCCGCAGCGGGTGGTTCGGCAGATAGGGCAGGAGTTTCTCGACCACGGCCACCGGGCCGACCCCCGGACCCCCGCCACCATGCGGGATGCAGAACGTCTTGTGCAGGTTCAGGTGGCTCACGTCGGCCCCGAACTGCCCCGGCCTGGCGAGCCCCACCAGAGCGTTGAGATTCGCTCCGTCGACGTACACCAGACCGCCGGCCTCATGCACGATCGCGCACGCCTGCCCGATGCCCTCCTCGTACACACCATGGGTCGACGGGTAGGTGACCATCAGCGCGGCCAACACGTCCGCGTTCGCGCGGGCCTTGCGGGCCAGATCGTTCAGGTCGACGTTTCCGTCGTCGTCACAGGAGACGACGACCACCCGCATTCCCGCCATCGCGGCGCTCGCCGCATTCGTCCCGTGCGCCGAGGAGGGAATGAGACAGATGTTTCGCACCGCGGATCCGGGAACAGCATGATCGCGGTGATAGGCCCGGATGGCGAGCAGCCCGGCGAGCTCACCCTGGCTGCCGGCATTCGGCTGGAGGGAGACCCCCGCATATCCGGTGATCTGCGCGAGCCAACGCTCCAGGTCCTGAATCATCGCGAGGTATCCGGCGGCCTGGTCCAACGGGGCAAATGGATGGATGTCGGCGAATTCCGGCCAGGTGACCGCGGCCATCTCGGTGGTCGCGTTGAGTTTCATCGTGCACGACCCCAGGGGGATCATGCCCCGGTCAAGAGCCAGATCAAGATCGGACAGTCGACGCAGATAGCGGAGCATCGCGGTCTCCGACCGATGGTCGTGGAACACCGGATGCTGCAGGTAGGGATCCGTACGCACCAGTTCGGCAGGCAGCGCCACCGGCTCGTCCGCTGCCTGGTCCACCTGGTCCACCTGGTCCGCGCGGGCCACGAGATGATCGTTCGCCGCCGCGACGGACCCGGTCCAGGCCCCGGTCCGGATCTCGGTCTCGGCCTCGGTCCAAGTGATGCCCGCCGTCGCCTCCGGGCCCACCCCGAAGGCCGACCAGACGGCCCCCAGCTCGGCCTGGCCCGTTGTCTCGTTGCAGGAGATACCCACGTGGTCGTCGTCGACCAGCCGCAGGTTCACGCCCCGCGCCAACGCGTCCGCAACCACCTGGGTGGCCCGGCCCGGCACCGCGGCGAGGACGGTGTCGAAGAACGCGTCGTGCACCACCGTCACACCGGCGGCGCGCAGGCCTTCGGCGAGGCGCACCGCGTGCCCGTGGATGCGACGCGCGATCCCGGCCAAGCCCTCCGGACCGTGGTAGACCGCGTACATGGAGGCGAGTACCGCGGGCAGCACCTGGGCCGTGCAGATGTTGCTCGTCGCCTTCTCCCGTCGGATGTGCTGCTCACGGGTCTGCAGGGTGAGCCGGTACGCGGGTGCGCCGTCCGCATCGACCGACACCCCGACGAGCCGCCCCGGCAGGGACCGTTCCAGCCCCTTGCGCACTGCGAGGTAGCCGGCGTGCGGGCCTCCGAAGGACAGCGGTAGTCCGAACCGCTGCGTGCTCCCCACCGCGATGTCCGCGCCGAGATCGCCAGGCGCCCGCAGCAGGGTCAGCGCCAGCGGATCGGCGGCGATCGTGACGACGATGCCGCGCTCCCTCGCCGATGCGATCACAGCACGCACATCCCGCAGGACGCCCGCCGGCCCGGGATAGGACAGCAGTAGGCCGAAGGTCGCATCCAGCTCCGCCGAGCCCACGGCCGTGAGTCCGGCTGCGAGATCCGCGACCACCACATTGATCCCCAGCGCCTCCGCCCTGGTCGCGACCACCGAGATGATCTGCGGGAGGGTGTCGGCATCGATGAGGAACGTCGCGCGGGAACCCTTCGCCGTCCGAAACGCGATCTGCATCGCCTCGGCCGCCGCGGTCGGCTCGTCCAGCAGGGAGGCTCCGGCCACCGCAAGGCCGGTCAAATCAGTGATCATCGTCTGGAAGTTGAGCAACGCTTCCAGGCGGCCCTGGGAGATCTCCGGCTGGTACGGCGTGTACGCCGTATACCACGCGGGGTTCTCCAGGACGTTGCGCTGGATGACTCCCGGCATCACCGCGGGATGGAATCCCAGCCCGATCATCGAGGAAACCGGTCGGTTCCTGCTACCGAACGCGCGTAGGGCCGCGAGCACCGCGGGCTCGCTCAGCGCCGCGGGAAGATCCAGATCATGGTCACGGATGCTTGCCGGGACGGCCGCGTCGGTGAGCGCGGCCAGTGATTCCACCCGCAGCGCATCCAGCATCTCCCGTTGGGATGACGGGTCCGGGCCGATATGCCGATCGGCGAACCGCGGGATGGCCGCAGCGGGCAGCCACCTCGCACCGTTCCTGCCCACCGCCTCGGCACTGCCCTGTCGCGGCGCCCCCGACCGCGCGTGCGACGACGCGGGACTGATCGTGGCGGTCGTGGCCGGTCCATCGGCGGTCGTGGCCGGTCCATCGGCGGTCGTGGCCGGTCCATCGGCGGTCGTGGCCGGTCCATCGGCATAGGGGGTGTCGTCGTACTCGGTGACGTCAGGCATGATGACTGCTCCGGAGGTCGGGCGACGACGGATCATGCCGGCGCCGCGGCGGGCCTCCCCCTCTGTCATTGACCTGAGAGCTTCACCAGCGCCGCCGCCGGCAGTCCGGGGAGCTGCGGGCGGGGAACGCGGCTTTCACCGTCGGCGGGACACCCCACGGCGTCCACTTTCCAGAGTTGCCTGACCCGGCGGTTGGGGGCCTGAGAGTTTATGGGGAGAGCTTGCTCCTTCGGCGTCCCGAACGGCGAGCGACCGGGACTCTCCCGCACGGGCGTGAGCGGCATCGGTATGGAGTTGTGGGACGGGGCACGGATGACCCGGGGATGCCTACCAGTAGCGAAGGATCGACTCCCGACTGGCGCCGGTCCCCTCGACGCCGGCTGCGTTCAGCCACGATTCCACTCCCCGAACACTAGCTGCGGGGGCCCCGCGGGCCAACCAGCGACCCCCACCGAAACCTGTCCGCAACATGAACACACGAACCCGTGGGGCCGTGGGCCCCGACCCCGGGCTCACGGGCTCACGGGCTCATCGTTCGTCCGCCATCCGATCCCGCGGGCGGTGGCAGCGGCCTCGGCGTCAAGGCCGCCCGCCGGTAGGCGATACGAGCGCGGATATCTATATATTTAGACACATGTCACAACTCTGCAAAAAATATCAAGAAGCATCAAGATTCCGAGATATGCTCCAAGACTGACGTCGAAAAACCGGCCACGCCCCCTGGAATGTCCTCCCGATGCTCTCCCGCCCGCGCGGACGACACCTACACAGATGAAATGCGAGGTATCGTCGGGTCGCCGGACTGCACGCGCATCATACGGTTCATCTGCACCATCCGACGCCGACGCCCGCCATGAAAGGTGCGGCCGGGCAGGCCGAACGCGGACACAGGCACGAGAGCGTCATCACACGAGCGGGATAGGAAGACGGCCAGTACGCCGTCATCGTCGACTACCCGGCAAAAAATCTCCATGACAATTGATCATGTGACAACCACCGCCCGGGGTTGGACCGGTGCGGCGTCTGGACTTAACCTACGGATGCCGGCTGCGCGAGCTTCATTGCACGAACTTTATTGTGCGGCGACTACTCTGGGCGATGGCAAGTAGGAGGAGAACTCCTCTTTCCGCCGTCCAACATCACGGGGAGGTAGAGCTCGATGCAGGGCCTTCGGTCACTGCTCAGAGGTCGATACGCCCTTATCCCGTCACTCCACACGCAGGGCACGGATGCGTATCCGCATCCCGGCAGCCCGGCGGTCACCGGGGTGCCAGCGGGGCAGGGCCGCGCAGAGATCACGCTACGTTGTGATCGGTGATGTTTTGTAGACGTGCTGTGGGGTGACTCGGGGCGCCCTGGGCGACACAGCGCGAGCGAAGCGTCTCTTTCCCCATGCGTACCCGGCACGGGCCGCGCAAACCAGCTCCGCACGCCCAGATAT
>NZ_CDXDOS010000220.1:0-5709 GCF_978021245.1 Frankia sp. CoBUL1 | reverse complement strand
CAACCGAACAGCCACGCTGGGACGCCGTGCCCGACCACCCGGCGCGGTCAGCCACGCCTGCAACCGACCCAGCCCACACCGGAAATCCTCACCTCAGAGAGCTCGTCCGGCGGCGTTCTCTCGATCCCGTGCGGGACCCGGCGCAGGTGCGTCAGCTCGTTCACGAGGTGCTCGCCGACTATGAGGAACGGGCCCTCGTCAGTGACCTTCCCCCGGTCGTCGACCGGGACGTCACCGCCCGGCTGGTCTATGACGCGGTTGCCGGGTTCGGGCCGCTGCAACGCCACCTCGACGACCCGACTGTGGAGGAGGTCTGGATCAACGAGCCGGGCCGGGTATTCGTCGCCCGGGCCGGTCGCAGCGAGCTGACGACGACCATTCTGACCGCCGATCAGGTCCAGGACCTCGTCGAGCGGATGCTGAAGTCCTCGGGCCGGCGGGTGGATCTCTCGACCCCGTTCGTCGACGCCATGCTTCCGGATGGTTCCCGGCTGCACGTGGTCATCCCCGATGTCACCCGGGTGCACTGGTCGATCAACATCCGTAAGTTTGTGCTGTCCGCGTCGAGCCTGGACGAACTGGTCGGTCTCGGGACGATCACGCTGGCAGCGGCCGCCTTTCTGGACGCCGCCGTCGTCGCCGGCCTCAACATCATCGTTGCGGGCGGCACCCAGGCCGGCAAGACGACCATGCTCAACTGTCTCGGCTCGGCCATCCCGGCCCGGGAACGGGTGATCAGCTGCGAGGAGGTGTTCGAGCTGAAGCTGCGGGCCGCCGACTGGGTGGCGATGCAGACCCGGCAGGCCAACCTGGAGGGCAGCGGGGAAATCCGGCTGCGCAGGCTGGTCAAGGAGGCCCTGCGGATGCGCCCGGACCGGCTCCTGGTCGGCGAGGTTCGCCAAGAGGAGGCGCTCGACCTGCTGATCGCGCTCAACTCCGGGCTGCCCGGTATGTGCAGCCTGCACGCGAACTCGGCTCGCGAGGCCGTGACGAAGCTGTGCACCCTGCCCCTGCTCGCCGGCGAGAACGTCAGCCACGCCTTCGTGGTGCCCACCGTCGCCGCCAGCGTGGACCTCGTCGTCCATCTGGAGAAGGACGTCTCGGGCCGGCGCCGCGTCACCGAGGTCGTCGCGCTGCCCGGCCGGACGGAGGGGGATGTCATCGAGATTGCCCAGATCTACCGCTCGCGCGCGGACGGACTGGTCCGCGCCGACGGCTTCCCGCCACATCCCGAACGGTTCGCCCGCGCCGGCTACGACCTGCCCGCCCTGCTGGCCCAGAGCGACCATGATTACCATCATCATCGGCCTGGCGGGGGCTGGCCCGAGATCGCCGTGGAGCGCTGACGGGCACCTTCCTCGGCCTGCTGTTCGGTCTGGGTCTGTTCCTTATCGTCACCAGCGGCCGGCCGCGGTTCCCGGCCTGGTCGGCGACGGCGCGCTGGGAACGGTCGACGAGCGACCTGCTCGCCCAGGCGGGCATCCGCGGCGTGACCCCTCGCCAGTTCGTCATGATTAGCCTGGGTCTGGGCCTGTTGGTCGGCCTGGTCGTCCTGGCATTCACCGAGACCGTGTCGCTGGCCGGCGCCTTCGTCGTGTTTGCGAGTCTGCTGCCCCGAGCCCTCGTGGTCCGCCGGCGGCATGCCCGCAGGCATGATCTGCGGGAGCTGTGGCCGGACGTCGTCGACAACCTGTCCAGCGCGGTGCGGGCCGGGATGTCGCTGCCCGAGGGCCTGGCCGCGGTGGGGGTGCGGGGGCCGGTGCAGCTGCGACCGGCCTTCACCCGGTTCGGCGAGGACTACAGCGCCACCGGGTCGTTCTCGGCCTGCCTGGACCGCCTCGCCGACGAGCTCGCCGATCCGGTGGCCGACCGCATCATCGAGTCGCTGCGGATGGCCCGGGAGGTCGGCGGGACCGACCTCGGCCGGCTGTTGCGCACGCTGTCCACCTTCCTGCGGGAGGACGCCCGCACCCGCGCCGAGCTTGAGACGCGGCAGAGTTGGACGGTGAACGCCGCCCGACTCGCGCTCGCCGCCCCCTGGATCGTGCTGCTCCTGCTGGCCACCCGGGGGCAGAACGTGCGGGCCTACGACAGCCCGACCGGGGTCCTGGTGCTCGTGGTGGGCGGCGCCGTGTCGGCCCTCGCCTACCTGCTCATGAAGCGGATCGGCCGGTTGCCGGAGGAGGGCCGGGTGCTGCGCGGGGGAGCGGTAGCCGGCCGGGGGGCGGGATTATGACCACGGTCGCCAGCGGTGCGCTGATCGGGTTCCTCGTCGGGCTGGGCCTGGTCATCATCGTCTACCGCTCCCCCCGGGCCCGGCGCATCCACCTCGCTGACCGAATCGATCCCTACCTGCGGGACACCCCCACACCCTCGAGGCTGCTCGACGACCGGCCGCGGGGGGTGCTGCGGCCGGGCCTCGCCGCGGTCGAGGCGCTCGCGCGCCCGTTACTCGCGGACGCCGCCGGTCGACTCGACCGTTTCCTGGGGGGCCGGGCCGTCCTGCAACGCCGGCTGACCCAGGCCGGCGGACGGACCAGCATCGAGGAGTTCCGCGTCCAGCAGGTCATCTGCGCGGCCAGCGGGGCGCTGATCGGCGCCTTCCTGCTGGCGCTGCGCGCGCTGCTCGGCGTCGGCCCGCCGGCCCTGGTCAGTGTCGCCTTGATCGTCGCTGGCACGGCCGGTGGGGTGGTGGCCCGGGACTACTGGCTGTCGCGGGCGATCTCCGAGCGCGAGGACCGGATGCTGCTGGAGTTCCCGACGATCGCGGAGCTGCTGGCGCTCGCGGTGACCGCGGGGGAGTCGGCCATCGGGGCGCTGGAGCGGGTCAGCCGGTTGACCCACGGCGAGCTTGGGCGCGAGCTGCGGCTTGCGCTGGCCGACGCCCGCGCCGGGGCCACCCTCGTGCAGGCGTTGGAGGGCATCGCGGCGCGCACGGCGTTGGCGCCCCTGGTGCGGTTCGTCGACGGGATGGCGGTCGCGATCGAACGGGGGACGCCGCTGGCGGACATCCTGCGCGCGCAGGCCGTCGACGCGCGTGAGGCGGGCAAGCGGCAGCTGCTGGAGGCCGGTGGCCGCAAGGAGATCGCGATGATGATCCCGGTCGTGTTCCTCGTCCTGCCGACGACCGTGATCTTTGCCTTCTACCCGGCCCTGGTGAGTTTCACCGTGATCGCGCAGTGAGTGCCCGGGGGCGCGCAGGTGGCCGCCCGCGGGGTGGACACGCCCGTCCGGCGAGGTCGGATCAGCCAGCCTGAAGGAGGAGACATGGGACGAACAGGGCAGGCCGTGAAAGCGAGATGGCGGGCCTGGCGGTCAGCCGTCGCAGCGGGCAGCCGCCATGATCGCGACCGGGGGGACGTCCCTGGCTGGGTCATGATAACCGTCATGACGGCGGCGCTGGTGGTCGCGATCGCCACCCTGGCGACGCCCGCTCTGCAGAACCTGTTCACCTCGGCCATCAACTCGGTGTCGGGTATCGGCGGTGGCGGCTGAGCTCGCGGCCGCCGCGGGGCCGGACGGGATCGACGGCGGCCCCAGGGGAACCGGGCACCGACCGGACGCGGTCGAGGACGGCGTCGAGGATGACGCCTCGGACGCGGCTGACGGCGGATCGGCCGTCGTCGAGTTCATCCTGGTGGGGACGTTGTTGCTCTTCCTGATCCTGGGGATCATCCAGGTCGGCCTGGTGCTGCACATCCGCAACACGCTCGCGGCGGACGCCGCGGAGGGAGCCAGGCACGCGGCCAACCTCGGCGTGCCGGCGAGCGAGGGCGGTCCCTACGCCCAGACCCTCATCGCGCGGACCATCCCGGGACGGTCCGACGCCGTCTGCACCGGGGCGCAGGTCGACGGGCCGGGTGGCACGCCGCTCGCGGAGGTCACCTGCCGGGTTGCCGTGCCGCTCGTCCTGGTCCCGCTGGGCGACGGCATCACGATCACGGTGAAGGGCCATGCGCTCAAGGAACTGCCGTGACGAGGGGTGGCGTGGCGGGAGATCGGGTCGCGAGGGCGATCCTGCACTCCCTGCCGCGGGCGATCCTGATGATCAGGACAGGTTGTGTGGCTTTCGTGCGCTGCGTCGGTCGCATAGGCCGCGTTGTCGGGCCCGGACAGGCAGGCCGGGCGACAAGGGCCGACGACGGTTCGGCGATGATCGAATTCGTTGGATTGTCCGTCGTGCTGCTCATCCCGTTCGTCTACCTGTTCCTGTGCGTCTTCGCGGTGCAGCGCGCGGCGTTCGGGGTGACCCAGGCCGCCCGGGAGGCCGGGCGGGCGTTCGCCACCGCGGACAGTGAGACGCAGGGCTTGGACCGGGCGCGGCTCGCCGCGCAGCTCGCCCTCGCCGACCAGGGCGTCCCCGGCGCGCCACAGGCCCGGTTCGCTCCCGAGGGCGCCGACTGTGGTGCGGGGGATCCCGGAGACGGCGCGGCAACCCTGGAGCCGGGCGCGTCGTTCGTCGTCTGTGTCCGTACGGTCGTGGCGCTGCCGGGAACCGGCGCCTTGTTCTCCGGCATTACCGATGTCACGGTCAACGGCCAGTTCACCGTGGTCATCGACCAGTTCCGCGCCGACCGGCGGGAAACCCAGCCGTAGCAGAGATTCGCGCGTTCACGGAGTTACGCGGGATCGCAAGGTTTTACGGGGTCCGGTGGACTTTTTGGCGGCGAGGGACTTGTCCAGCTCGGGGAGCAACTCGGCTCGGCGCGCCAGGTCGGCGAATTTGGGGGAGCAGAGTACGGTCTGCGGTCCTGAACCGTGACTGGTTCCCCAAAACTCGGCCGCCACGCGATGTCCACCACGTCCGTGGACTCCACTGATGTCGATCCGCGCGGACACCCGGCCGTTCTTGCTGGGCTCTGGCTATCGGCGTCTGCCGGCCCACTGCTGTATGAGGGCTGCGGCGGCCTCGTGGTCGATGGTAACTCGGTTGCTGAGTACGGCGTGCGCGGCGGCGAGTTTCCCGACGAGCTTGTCGATGAATGCATGTGTGTCATCGCGGCTGAGGTTTCCCTCGGTGATGATTTTTGTGTAGCGGACGGTGTCGACGATGGCGGACTTCACCCGTTCGTGGGAGAGGTAGGTGTCGAGGTCTGACTGCCATCCCTCGGTGGCCGGACCGTTGACAACGGAGGTCCACCCATGGACGAGTGCGGCTGACTCGTCGGGCTGGTAGCTCATCTTGTGCAGGTGGACCGCAAGATCATAGACCGGATCGCCCCAGAGGGCGAGTTCCCAGTCGAGGAAGTAGGCTCGGCCATCCGAGATGATGATGTTCTTGCGGTGGATGTCGGTGTGGAGAAGGCGGAAAGGCCGCGGGTGCAGCGTCGTCCATCGACTGTTGATCTCGGTGAGCGCGTCGATGGGGATGCCGAACTCGGCGTACAGATCGCCGAAGTCGGGGAGGAACCGGGAATGCACGCCTGCGGTGACAGCGGACAGGCGGCGGGCGAAGTCGGCGGTCCGCCCGTCCGCCGGCCAGCCTGGCGGCGATTGCGGCAGGCGTTCGCGCGGGACGAGGCCGAGCTGCCCGAAGAGTTCCACGACGTCGCCGATGACGTGGTCGGGGACGCGGGTGCCGCGTGGTGCGGTGTTGTCGAGGAGCTGACCGGGAAGGAATTGGGTGCAGTTCGGCTCAGGTGAGATCGTCAGGGTGACGGTCGCCAGGTGGTGGGCTGGCGTTGATCAATAAGAGGGCTCCTTCTCGTT
>NZ_CDXDOS010000219.1:0-5777 GCF_978021245.1 Frankia sp. CoBUL1 | reverse complement strand
CCCCGAACACCTCCCGCAGCGTGTCCCCCCACTCCCCCGTCGTGACCCCGGCCCGGGCGCAGGCCAGCGTGGCGGGAACCAGGTTCGCGTCCGTCCCGGCCGCCGTCCGCAGGCCGAGCAGCACCTCCGTCACCGCCCGGTCGTCGCGGGCGGCCCGCCAGGCCGCCAGCTCCGCGCGGGTCGCCTCCTCCAGCGCCGGATCAACCGTCTGGATCGCGGCGGAAAGATCGGCGAGCAGCGGATTCGGCTCGGTCTCGGTGAACCGGTTCACCCCGACGACAACATCCTCACCGCTCTCGATGCGAGCCCGCCGCGCCGCCTGGGACGTCACCAGCTGCGACTTCATATAGCCGCTCTCGACCGCGGCGACGGCGCCCCCCATCTCCTGAACCTGGTCGATCTCCGCCCTGGCCGCGGCCACGAGCTGATCGACCCGCTTCTCCACCACGACCGAACCGGCGAACAGATCGTCATACTCCAGCAGATCGGTCTCATGAGCGAGGATCTGCTGAATGCGCAGCGACCACTGCTGGTCCCACGGCCGGGGCAGGCCCAGCGCCTCGTTCCAGGCCGGCAGCTGCAACGCCCGACACCGCGCGTCCTTCGACAGGGTTACCCCCAGCGCCTCCAGCACAATTCGGATGATGTTGTTCTCCGGCTGGGCCTCGGTCAGCCCCAGCGAGTTGACCTGCACCCCGTACCGGAACCGGCGCTGCGCCGGCTCCCGAACCCCGTACCGGGAGGTCAGCAGCTCATCCCACAACACCGTGAACGCCCGCATCTTGCACATCTCCTCCACGAAACGCTCTCCGGCGTTGACGAAGAAGGAGATCCGACCACACACCTCACCCATCCACTCCGAATCCGCCCGCTCCAGCTCCCCGCGGTCCGCGCCAGCCCGGACCGCGCCAGCCCGGCCCACCGGGATCCCCCGCGCGGCGGCCACGGCATCGAGCACCGCGATCGCCGTGCACATCGAATAGGCCAGTTCCTGAACCGGCGTGGCCCCGGCCTCCTGCAGGTGATAACTGCAGATGTTGATCGGGTTCCAGCGGGGCAACTCGGCCACCGTGTAGGCGATCAGGTCGGTGATCAGGCGCAGCGACGGACCCGGCGGGAAGACATAGGTCCCCCGCGACAGATACTCCTTGATGATGTCGTTCTGGGTCGTCCCGGCCAGCTCCGCCGGATCGGCCCCCTGCTCCTCCGCGACCACCTGGTACAACGCCAGCAGCCACATCGCGGTGGCGTTGATCGTCATCGACGTGTTCATCCGCGCCAGCGGAATCCCGTCGAACAACCGCCGCATGTCACCGAGATGCGCGATCGGCACCCCTACCCTGCCCACCTCGCCACGGGCAAGGGCGTGATCGGGGTCATAGCCCGTCTGCGTGGGCAGATCGAACGCCACCGACAACCCGGTCTGCCCCTTGGCCAGATTGCGCCGATACAGCGCGTTACTCTCGGCCGGGCTCGAATGCCCGGCATAGGTGCGGATGATCCACGGACGGTCCCGCTTCGGCTCCGCCCGGCCCGCGCCCGCCATCTCAGCCTTCCGTCCGGGGTTCCGGCCGGCCAGGCTGCTCGCCGCCGCGTGCCTCGCCGTAGGCCCGCTTGGGCACCATGACCTTGCGGCGGTAGATGCAGACGAGGACGCCGTCCTGGTTGTAACCGCGGGTTTCGACGGTGACGATCCCGCGGTCGTCCTTGCTCTTCGACTCGACCTTGTCCAGGACGGTGGACTCGCCGTAGATCGTGTCACCGTGGAACACCGGCTTCACGTGCCGTAGCGACTCGACTTCCAGGTTGGCGATCGCCTTCCCGGATACGTCGGCCACCGACATTCCCAGCAGCAGGGAGTAAACGTAGTTCCCGACGACGACGTTCCGTTTGAACTGAGTGTTCTCCTCGGCGAAATGAGAGTCCAGGTGCAGCGGATGATGGTTCATCGTGAGCAGGCAGAAGAGATGGTCGTCGTACTCGGTGACCGTCTTGCCCGGCCAGTGCTTGTAAACCGCACCGACCTCGAACTCCTCGAAGTAACGCCCGAACTGCATTTGGAACTCCCTCACCTGATCACAATATACTCAACTCGTCAGAGACGCACCGGCCCCTCAGCCCGGAAGCTGGTACTCCTTCAGCAATGCCCGGCTGATGATGCGCTTCTGTACCTCGGAGGTCCCCTCTCCGATGAGCATGAAGGGGGCCTCCCGGTACAGGCGCTCGATCTCGTACTCCTTGGAGTAGCCGTAGCCGCCGTGGATCCGGAAGGCCTCGGTCGTCACCTCGTGGCAGTACTCGCTGGCAAGGTACTTGGCCATCCCGGCCTCGACGTCGTTGCGCTGCCCGTCGTCCTTCCTGCGGGCGGCGCTGACCATCATCAGATGCCCGGCCTCCACCTTGGTCGCCATCTCGGCGAGCTTGAACGCGATGGCCTGATGCTCCGCGATGGGCCGGCCGAACGTCCGCCGCTGCTGAGCGTAGGCGATACCCAGCTCAAACGCCCGGATCATGATCCCGCAGGCCCGCGCGGCGACGTTGACCCGGCCGACCTCCACGCCGTCCATCATCTGGTAGAAGCCCTGGCCCCGGCCGGCCTCGCCGCCGAGGATCGCCGACGCGGGCACCCGATGGTCGGCCAGCACCATCTCGGTGGTCTCGACCCCCTTGTACCCGAGTTTCTCCAGCTTTCCCGGGATGGTGATCCCGCCGTGTGTCCGGAACCCAGGTTCCTTCTCCAGGAGAAACGTCGTCATGTTCCGGTAGACCGACTGGGCACCCTCGTCGGTCTTGACCAGGGTGGCGACGACGCCGGCGCGGGCGCCGTTCGTCAGCCACATCTTCTGGCCGTTGAGCACGTAGTCATCGCCGTCCCGGTCGGCCCGGGTGGTGATCGCGGAAACGTCGGAGCCACAGCCCGGTTCGCTCATCGAGAACGCCCCGCGGAGCTCGCCGGTGGCCATGACCGGGAGCAGCCGCCGTTTCTGCTCCTCCGAGCCGTGCTGGAGGATCAGGTAGGCGACGATGAAGTGGGTGTTGATGACCCCGGAGACACTCATCCAGCCGCGGGCGATCTCCTCCACGACGAGCGCGTAGGTCAGCAGGGACTCGCCGAGCCCGCCGTACTCCTCCGGGATGGTGATGCCGAACAGGCCCATCTCCTTCATTGCCTCGATGATGTCCTCGGGATACTCATCCCGATGTTCGAGGTCGTTCGCATGGGGAAGAATCTCCTTGTCGACGAAGGTCCGTACCGCCGCAAGGATGTCCCGCTGCACTTCGGTCAGACCGTCGGTCTGCGCGATCCTGCCCATGTTCCGCTCCTGTCGCTGCCCCCGATGCCTGAGGGGAGAGCAGAAACGCACTCAGGCAGCGGGATGGTTTCATCATGGCCACGCGCCGGGTGCCGGCGCGTCGATCCGCCCCGACTCGGACGGATTCAGCCGACCGGTGGTTCGAACTTCACCGTACGCTGCATCCCCGCGGCGCGGCCCTTGCCCGCGACGACCTCGGCCATCTTCCGGCTCGCCTCGTCGATCATCTCGTCGCCGAGCATCACCGCACCGGTCAGACCGCCCGCGGCCGAGGTGTGCCAGGCATAGGCCTCCAGGATCAGCTCGGCATGGTCGTAGTCGGCCTGCCGGGGCGCGTAGATCTCGTTGGCCGCCTCGATCTGGCCCGGGTGCAGCACCCACTTGCCGTCGAACCCGAGTGCCGCGGACCTGCCCGCCACCGCCCGGAATCCGTCCACATCACGGATCTGCAGAAACGGCCCGTCGATCGCCTGCACCCCGCGGGCGCGCGCGGCCTCGAGAATCTTGAACAGCACGTAGTGAAATGGGTCACCCGAATAGTCCGGACTGAGTGCTCCCACCACCAGCGACGGCATGTTCACCGACGCCATGAAATCCGCCGGGCCGAAGATGATCGTCTCGATCCGCGGGCTCGCGAACGCGATCTCCTTGACGTTCGACAGCCCCAGCGCATTCTCGATCTGCGCCTCGATCCCGATCCGGCCCACCTCGAACCCCATGACCTTCTCGATCTGGGTGAGCAGCAGGTCCAGCCACGCCACCTGCTCCGCCGACTGCACCTTCGGCAGCATCACGCAGTCCAGGTTCGCCCCCGCACCCTCCACCACCTCGATCACGTCGCGGTAGGTCCAGCGCGTGGTCAGGTCATTGACCCGCACCACCCGGGTCTTCCCCGCCCAGGCGCCCTCGTTCAGCGCCGCGACCACGTTCGCCCGCGCCGACTCCTTCGCGCCAGGAGCGACCGAGTCCTCCAGGTCACAGAACACCTGATCGGCCGGCAACCCCTGGGCCTTGCCCAGCATCTTCGGCGACGAGCCGGGAACGGCCAGACACGACCGGCGCGAACGCAGCGACACCACTACCCCACATCTCTCACAGGCCGGATTTCGATGAACGGACGAACACCCGGCAGACAGGGACATCGGCGCGGAACCGAGGCTTCGTCCTCCGTCCGCGCGACCCCCGCACCCCCATACCAAGGGTCTCCACCTGTCGCAACCGCCCGATCACAGGAATCGCCCGGTAGTCCGATATTAGCCCATCCGATAATCTTGAATTGTGCATCTAGGTTTTATCACAGTCCCCCGCACCGGGCATCCGATTCATGCTCACTATACGCACCATATTCGTCACTCTACGTAGAGTACCGGTAAGGTACCGGATCGGTCGGCGCGGTGCCTCGGGTGCCGTCCACGGGACGGATCCGCTCCGGTCGGATCAGTCGACCTGGCGCTCGTGGCCCTCCCAGTACGGGGCGCGCAGCTTGAACTTCTGCAGCTTGCCGGTGGCGGTGCGGGCAAGCTGGTCGCGGAACTCCACCGAGGTGGGCGCCTTGTAGGAGGCGAGCCGCTCCTTGCAGTGCTTGATCAAATCCGCCTCGGTCGCCGTCCGGCCCTCGGCGAGCACGACCAGCGCCTTGATCGTCTCACCCCACTTCTCGTCGGGCACGCCGATCACCGCGACCTCGGCCACCGCCGGGTGGCTGAACAGGCAGTCCTCGACCTGGATCGACGAGACGTTCTCACCGCCGGTAATGATCACGTCCTTCTTGCGGTCACTGATTGTCAGGTAGCCCTCGTCGTCGATCACGCCGCCGTCACCGGTGTGGAACCAGCCGCCCGCCAGGGCCCCGGCCGACTCCTGCGGCCGCTCCCAGTAGCCCGCCAGGATCACGTTGGAGCGGGCCAGCACCTCACCGGAGTCTGAGAGCTTGAGCGTGACACCCAGAGCGGGCGCACCCGCACGGACAAGCTTGCCCGCGCGATCCTCGGGCGGCAGGTCGTCCCACTCCACGCGGGAACGGTTGATCGTGAGCAGCGGCGAGGTCTCGGTGAGGCCGTAAATCTGGATGAACTCCCAGCCGAGCTCCTCCTCGACCCGTTGGATCGTCTTGGTGGGCGGCGGAGCACCCGCGCAGATGACCCGCACGCGGTCGCGGCCGGGGACCTCGCCGTCCCAGTCCCGGACGGCGTCGAGCACGGCGTTGACCACAGCCGGCGCGGCGCACATCACGGTGACGCCGTGCTGCTCCACCCGGCGCAGGATCTCCGGGCCGTCGATCTTGCGCAGCACCACCTGCTGGACGCCGAGACCGGTCATGCCGAACGGCATGCCCCAGCCATTGGCGTGGAACATCGGCAGCGTGTGCAGGTAGACGTCGCGATCGGTGACACCGGCGTGCAGCGCGAAGGTGACCGCGTTGACCCAGATGTTGCGGTGGGTGATCTGCACGCCCTTGGCTTG
>NZ_CDXDOS010000218.1:0-5799 GCF_978021245.1 Frankia sp. CoBUL1 | reverse complement strand
GCCCGCACCCGTCCCCCATGCCGGCCGCGTCCCCCACACCGGCCGCGTCCGGCGTCGCGGCGATCCCGTCGCAACGCCGGCCGACGAACCCGGACAGGACAGACCGGACCAACGGGACCCGACCACTGGGGGATGCCGGTCGAAGCCACTGATCGGCTCGTACCCCCGCGACCGCCAGGCGGCCGACAACGACGATGGATGGCAATGAGATCGATACGAAGCGCGACACACGCGATGCGACATCGCCTACGTTTAGTCGCTCACAGAATACAATGCATTACTCATGGCGAAGGATGTAAAGGGCGACTGGAGGTCGAGGTCGGTGGTCCCCTCTCCTGTCCGGTCGCGCGTCCTGCTGGTGACGCACTACTTCCCCCCGGAGACCGGAGCTCCCCAGTCCCGGTTGTCGGAGACGGCACGCGCGTGGGCGGCGAACGGGCTCGACGTCACCGTACTCACCGGCATGCCGAACCACCCGACGGGCAAGATCCCTGCCGCCTATCACGGCGCCTGGCTGCGGACCGAGCGGGTCGACGGGTACCGCGTCGTACGCACCTGGCTCTATGCCACTCCCAACGAGGGGATCACCCGCAAGACCCTCGGTCATCTGTCGTTCATGGTCACCAGCGTCCTGCTCGGCGGCTGGCCCGCCGGCCCGGCCGACGTGGTGGTGGTGTCCTCGCCGACCTTCTTTCCCCTCGGCTCGGCCTGGCTGCTCGCCAGACTGCGCGGCGCCCGGCTGGTCGTGGAGGTCCGCGACCTGTGGCCGGCCATCTTCGAGCACCTCGGCGTCCTCACCGACCGGCGGGTCCTCGGCGTTCTCGAACGCCTCGAACTCGCCGCCTACCGGGCCGCCGACGCCGTTGTCACGGTGACGGAGGGGTTCCGGGAGGACATCGTGCGACGAGGCATCGCGCCGCGCAAGGTGCACGTGATTCCCAACGGCGTGGACCTCCGCCGGTTCCACCCGACGACCGCGGCCTCGGCCGACATCCGGGCCTGGCTGGGCGCCACCGACGGCGACACCCTCGTGCTCTACCTCGGCGCCCACGGCATCTCGCACGGGCTGACCTCGATCGCCGACGCGGCCGCCCGGGTGACCGGCCGGCCGATCCGGTTCGCCTTCGTCGGTGAGGGGGCCGAGAAACGCAGGCTCATCGGGCACGTCGAGAGCCTGGGGCTGGCCAACACGGTGCTGCGCGACGGGGTTGCCCGCGAGGAGGTACCCGCCGTCGTCGCGGCCGCCGACATCTGCGTTGTCCCGCTGCGGGACGTGCCGATGTTCGACACGTTCATCCCGTCGAAGATGTTCGAGTTCCTCGCCGCGGGCCGCCCGGTGATCGGGGCGGTCCGCGGCGAGGCGGCCCGGATCCTCCTTGCCGCCGGACAGATGGTCGTGCCCCCCGAGGACCCGGCCGCGCTGGCGGAGGCGATCCTGGCCCTGGCGGCGGACCCGGACCGCCGGGCGCGGATGGCCCGCGGCGGGCGGGCGCACGTCGAGGCCCACTACGATCGCGACGACCTGGCCCGCCGGTACCAGACGCTGCTGTTCGACGACGCACCGTTCCCGGCGCTGCCCCCACCGACGACCCTTTCCCCACCGGTGCAGGTACCCGCACCGGACGTGGTCGCATGAGGTTCCTCATCACCGGTGGCACCGGTTTCCTCGGAAGCCGGGTGGTCGACCGGGCGCTCGCGGACGGACACCGGGTCGTCGGGCTGGCGCGCAGCGACGCGGCGGCGACGAAGCTGCGCCGACGCGGCGCGGGGACTGTGCGCGGTGACCTCGACGATCCGGCGACGTTGCTCCCGGCGTTCCGCGAGGCGAACTGCGAGGCGCTGATCAACATCGCCTCACTCGGGTTCGGCCATGCGGAGACGATCGTGACCGCCGCCCGTGCGGCCGGCATTCGCCGGGCCGTCTTCCTTTCCACCACCGGGATCTTCACCACGCTCGATCCACCCTCGAAGCGGATCCGGGTAGCGGCCGAGGGGACCATCGCGGCGAGCGGGCTGGACTGGACGGTCATCCGACCGACGATGATCTACGGGGGTCCCGACGACCGGAACATGGCCCGACTGCTGGCGCTGCTCCGGCGCGTTCCGGTGCTGCCGGTCCCCGGCGGTGGGCATCATCTGCAGCAGCCGGTGCACGTCGAGGACCTGGCCCGCACCGTGCTGCGCGCAACGACGACCGCGGCGGCGATCGGACGCGCCTATGACGTCGCCGGGCCGGAGGCATTGACGTTCCGGCAGGTCGTGATCACGGCCGGCGCCGCCGTCGGCCGACGGGTGATCTGCGTGCCCGTGCCGGTCCGCCCCGTCATCGCCGTGACCCGCGCCTACGAGCGGCGGGTGTCCTCGCCAAGGTTGAAGGCCGAACAGATCGCCCGGCTCACCGAGGACAAGGCGTTCGCGATCGACGCGGCCCGCCGCGATCTGGACCATCGTCCGCGGCCGTTCGCGGCCGGCATCGCGGCGCAGGCCGCCTCATCACCCGATCGGGTGACCCCCAGCTGCTCTCCCGACCGAACGGAGACCCGGATGTTCCGGATCGACCAGGCCACCCAGCTGCTCCAGGACCTCCAACGGATCGCCAGGGTGGCTGGTCCCCCGACGGCGCTGCGCTTCGGTGCCGCCGTGGCCCGGCATGCTCCGACCATCCGCCGGGCGGGCAACCTGGATGCCGCCGACCGGGCGATGGCCGCCGGCGGCCACACCTACCGGCCGCTGCCCGGGGTGACGGTCGTGTTGCCCGGCACCGCGTTCGGCGGCGCGCGCGAGATGTACTGCCGCGGGGTCTACCACGCTCTCCCCGGGTACGCGCCTGCGGCCGGCGAGGTCGTCGTCGACCTCGGCGCAAACCAGGGCCTGTTCTCGGTGCTCGCGGCGCGAGCGGGCGCCGATGTGATTGCCGTCGAGGCGCAGCGCGGGTTCGCCCCCGCCTTCATCAACCATGCCGCCGGCAACGGTGTGTCGAACCACATCCAGCTGCTCCACGCCCTGGTCGGTCCGACCGCCGGCGTGTTCGCCGATCCGCGGGCCCGCCGGAACGCGACACACTGGGACGGGGACGTCGACGTCCTCACCATGGCAGAGGTGTTCGAGGCTGGCGGGGTCGACCAGGTCGACCTCGTCAAGCTGGACATCGAAGGCTCCGAGTTCGCCCTGTTCGACGAGCCTGGATGGCTGGACGCGGTTGGTCGGATCGTGATGGAGGTGCACACCGGGTTCGGCGATCCCCGTACGCTCGACGACCTGCTGGTCCGGCACGGCTTCGAGGTCACTCTGCTCGGTAACGACCTGGTGCCGACTACCCATCTGGGCGACGCGGCGTCGGGCTACCTCTACGCCCGCCGGACCCGATCGACGACCCGGGCCATCCGCGGGTCCGCGCAGCCCGACGGTCGCCCGGTGTCGGTACCCGGCAGCCGCCCGTCATCCGAGCCCGGTCTCGTCGACGACCCCGCACCGCGGGGTGTCTCGGCGTGAGGCCGACCTCCAGCACCCACCCGATCCTGGTCGACTGTGCCGGTGCCCGGATGGGCGGGGCGTTGCGGTTCCTGACCGAACTGGACGGTTACCTGAGCTTTCGGCCGGGCCTGCAGGTCCAGCTGGTCGGCCGAGATCGCCGGATCGGACCGGGCTGGCTCGCCCGCCGGGAGCGGCCTGGGCGGTACGCGCGCGCGATCGCCCTCAACAACGTCGGCTTCCTCGCGACCCGCGGCGAACGGTGGGTCCTGCTGCGCAACGTGCTGCACTTCCTGCCGGCGGAGGAGGCCCAGCGGCTACCCGGCGGCCTGCCCGACGGCGTGGCACGGACAGCACGTCTCGTGCGGCTGTTCGCCCGTCGTGCGGACGTGATCGTCGTACCGACGACCACGATGGCGGACCGGGTTCTCACCGTACTTCCGAGCCTGTCCGCCAGGCTGGTGGTCCGGCCCCATCCGCTGTCCCCCGATCCGGCCCCTCCCCAGACCCGTACGCCGGGCCGGTTTCTGTGTCCCGTGTTGTTCGCGCCGTTCAAACCGATGGGGCGCCTGCTCCGCATGGTCGATGCCGCCGCGACCCGGCTTCAGGAGGAGATCGGAGCCCACCTCGCGATCACGGTCACCGCGACCGATCGCGAGGCCCACGAACACGGCCTGTCCCGCTGTCGGACGCTGAGGTTCGTGGGCCGGCTGACGCCGGCCGAGCTGCGGGCCCACCAACGCGATGCCGGCGCGTTGCTGCAGCCGACGACGATCGAGTCCTTCGGCTACCCTCTCGCCGAGGCACGGCTCGCCGGGATACCCGTCATCGCCCGCGACACCTCACACAACCGCGAGGTGGCCGGCCCGGTTCTGGTGCCGTACTCCCGGGAGTCGGCGGATGATCTCGCCGTGGCGCTGCGCACGGCGCTCACGTTCACGCCACGGCCCGAGACGGGAAACCCCTTCGATCCGACGCGTTACTTCGACTGGTTGCTCGACGCAGGAGAGAGCTCACCGTGACGACGCAGACCCACCGAATCCCGCCGCGCCAGGGCCCGTCATTCCCCGCGCCAGAACCAGCCGCGCCAGAACCAGCAACGACGCGAACCCCGCGCCGAGCGAACTGGCCGACCCCCTATGACACCGCAGCCCCCGCCGGATCGACACAGCCACAGCCGGCGCCGGGATCGGTTCCCGTCACCGCGATCATCCTCGCCCACAACGAGGCACCGAACATCGTCCGGGCGATCAGGTCCGTCGGTTGGTGTCGACAGGTCGTCGTCGTGGACTCGGGTTCCACCGACGGCACCGCGGATCTGGCCCGCGCCATCGGTGCGACCGTCTGGCACGAGCCTTGGCGTGGATTCTCCGGCCAGCGGCAGTGGGCGATGACCCACCCGGGGATCGCCCACGACTGGGTGTACTTCCTCGACAGCGACGAATGGGTGTCCACCGCGCTCGCCGCCGAGATCGCCGCCCGGCTGGGGACGGCGGACTGCGCGGCCTACAGCCAACGACGCCGGCTGGTGTTCGAAGGCCGCTGGATCGCGCACTGCGGGTGGTACGCGAACAGCTGGCAGGCGCGGCTACTCGATCGGCGGGTGGCGTACTTCGACAACGCCGTCACCTACAGCGAACGGGCCGTGGTCACTGGTGAGGTCGGACGGCTGTCCGCCGACCTGATCGACGAGGACCACAAGGGACTCGCCGCCTGGCTACGCAAGCACGTGCGCTACGCCGAACTGGAGGCGGCGCGCCGCGTGACGCAGCCCGCTGTCCGGGAGCGGTTGGCGCGGGTCCGCGAGGAGGTGCGCCGGCCCACCGGGTCGACCCGACCGCTCACGCGGACCATCGCGAGGGACGTGATCTTCCCGCTGGTTCCGGCCAAGCCGGCGGTCCTCTTCTGCTACATGTACCTGCTGCGGAGCGGATGGCGGGATGGGCGGCAGGGGCTGCTGTTCTGTCTCTACTACGCCTGGTATGAGCTCACGATCGGCACACTGACCCGGTCCGTTCACCGGTGACCGCGTCGGTTCCGCTCGGTCGCTACCTGCGCACCACCGCGGGACTGCGACCGGTCCAGCTCGGCGCCCGTGTCCGGCTGCGCGGGCAACGGGCCGTCCTGAGTCGCCACCCGGGCCTGGGCGAGATGCTGCTGCGCGGCAGGCCGCCAGCGGAATCCTGGCCGATCGGGTTCCTGCCGTTCGACGGCAGATGCCCGCCGGCTCGGCCGATGTTCGACGAGATCGTCGCGGGCCGCCTCACCCTGCTCGGTCACTCCCGCGATCTGTGTCCCCGGGACTCCAGCACCCCCGCTGCTGGAACC
>NZ_CDXDOS010000217.1:3755-6286 GCF_978021245.1 Frankia sp. CoBUL1 | reverse complement strand
GGCTCACCGACCTGCATGCTAGGCGCGTATAGACCACGACAATGACGGCAGATCCATAGTCCCTTTTTACTATAAGTTGGCTGACGCGACGTATCCGTACGATGGGTTACCCCTGGCCCGCCACGTCGGTTACCGTTACCAACCGTGTCGGAGCAACCGGGTCTCGCGCCAGCCGCTCGGCGCGGTCCCCGCCGACCCCCCACCCCTCAGGGGACTCCATGACCTCGTCTGACCCCAAGAGTCGTAAAACGGCCATCCTGCCCGATCGGGGCGATCTCATCGCGGAGCTCGCCGGCCGCCTGGAGGCCCTCGACGCGCTCCTCAACCGGTTGGAGGATGCCGAGCGGCAGGCCGCCGACGCCAGCGAGCATCTCATCCGGACCCGCCGGTGGCAGGAGGACACGGTCCGGACCATCCAGGAGGAGCGGGCTCGGATGCGCCAGCGCCAGCACGCCCTCAACGAGCTCGCCGACCACGCCCGCGCCGCGGTCGAGGCGCTGGCGCACCACCGCTCGCTGCCCCGTGAGGTCCACGAGCTCGCGGTCGAGCTCCAAGTGCTCGATGCGGCGGGATTCCTCACCCGCCGCGGCTCCCGGTCCCGCTTAGGGGGGTGCACACCCGGCCTCACCCGTCGACTACTTTAAGTAGTCAAAAGCCGCCAGCGGGCCGCGGGAGGGCTACCCGCCCGCCCGCGCTCTCACCCGGACCGGCCGCCGCCGCGGACCCCCCACGCAACGAAAAACCAGCAGGACAACCGGGGCGCGAAGGGCTTTCGGCCCGCCCGGTCAGCCCGGCCGACCGCGCGGGCCGCCGACGTCGCGCGACGGGAACTTCAACGCGCACTCGCCGTAGTTGGGAAGGACTAGTGTTTACCCACCCCATCCAAGTGGACTAGTCTCACGCCGACGTCACGACAACACCGGGCCGAACGCCGAGTCCTGCCCCCGGCCCCGGTGTCCCCTCCGAGTCGTCATCAGGGGCAGGAGCGGGGGACCCACCTCCACCGGCCGGCACCGATCCGCGGTGTTGACCTAGGGGTGAAGCTCGACGCGTGAAGGTCACGCGAGAGCCGGGCAGCCCAGCCCGAACCCGACAGCTCACTTCGCAGGCGTACGGGAAGGAATACACCGTTGTCCGCGCAAAGCGTGCAGCTCGACGAAGAAACGCGAGGCGCCAGTCTCGGCCGTCACCGCGCACCCTCCGCGCCTCCGGCCGCCCGCAGCCGGGCCCGGGCCCGGGCCCGCGCCTTCGCCGCCGTGACCACCGGGACCGTCGCGGTCTCCGGAGTGGCTCTCGCCGGCTGCGCCACCGACATCAACGCCGACGCCGCGAAGGACGAGCAGCCGAACACCGCTCCGATCACCCTTGCCGCGCAGATCGGCTCCCAGGCCGCCCTGGGGGGCAGCATCGCCGCCGCAGCGGTCAGCACCCACGGCTCCACCTCCCTGCTCGGCTCGACGGGCGGTGTCGACGCCCCGCCCCTGGCCGGCAAGGTTCAGGTCGGTCTCCGAGTGACCAACCCCGACGTGAGCGTCAGCGCGGACCAGCCGATCGACATCGGCTTCTCGCTCTACAACGAGCAGACCCACGAACCGCTGGCGAACCAGCTGGTCAAGGTGCAGGTGAAGCTCCCCACCGGGTGGGCCACCTTCCAGCACCTTTACACCAACGCCCAAGGCTACGCCTCCTACACGGCCCGAGTGCTCACCACCACGAACGTCACCGCGGTCTTCGACGGCACGGACGCCCTACAGTCCGCCCGCTCGGCGAACGACGCCACCCTGCGCGTACGGCCGGCGCCCACCCCCCGGCCCGTCCGCAACGCCGCCCGGTCGGATCTCCTCACGACAGGGGACGCCGCGGACCAGGCGTCGGTTCCGGTCCCGTCGAGCTCCCTCGGGGAGAAGGCCGTCTACCTGGCCTCCCTGCAGGCCGGCAAGCCCTACGTCTACGGTGCGGAGGGCCCGAGCTCGTTCGACTGCTCCGGCCTCATCCAGTACATCTTCAAGCAGCTCGGCAGAAGCGTGCCGCGGACGACCGACGCCCAGTTCGCCGCCGCCACCCGGGTGTCGCAGTACAACAAACAGCCCGGCGACCTGATCTTCTTCGGGACACCCGGGAACATTTATCACGTCGGCATCTACGCGGGCGACGGCATGATGTGGGCGGCGCCGCACACCGGCGACGTCGTGTCGCTCAAGAAGATCTATACCACCTCCTACTACGTAGGTCGGATCCTCTAGCGGCCGGTCGGAGCCGGCGCACCGCCCTCATGCCGACGCAACTGCTCATCCGGCTCCGGTGGATCGCCTTCGCGGCTGGGGCGCGGACCACACGAGCCCTGCCAGTCCACGAGCGGCCGGCTACCGAGCCCCTCTCCAGGCGCCGACCCGAAGCCGTGGAAGCCGGACCCGGGACTCCCACCCACCGGCGAAGCCGCGGACAGACCAGCAAGCGGGCCCTGTCACCGCCCGACAACCCGCCTACATGCTTCCTTTCCAGCTCTCCGGACGGGCCCTCCTTCCGGTGGG
>NZ_CDXDOS010000217.1:0-3304 GCF_978021245.1 Frankia sp. CoBUL1 | reverse complement strand
CCGGCCGGAAGGCCCCCGATTCCGCCGGCCTTCCCTCGGATTCCCCCCCCCATCCGCACGGGAAGGCCGGCGGGCCTCGGGCCCCGGCCGACCAGGTCCGCCGATGCCGCTACCCCCCTCCCGGCGGCATCGGCGGACTTCAGCCCTCGGTCTCTGCCCGGTGCGGAAACCGCCCGGCCCGCTCGCGGGCGCCGCGGTCAGGCCCCCAGCCGGTGAACAGACGAGAACTTCCACAGGGTCTCGCTGACCTTCCGGTCCCAGGAGGCCTCCGGGGCCCGGCCCTCCGGGACACGGTCCTGGCAGGTCGGCCCGGGCTCCGGGTCGAACTGCCCGACGACGCCGACCGCGGCGAACTCCGGCTTACCCGGGGCGCAGGCGGCGGTCAGGGCCAGCCGGGCACCCTCGCCGATCCCCCACACGTAGACCCGGTTCGGATCCACCTTGGTCCGTTTCGTGGAGACGAAGCGGACCACGTCGCGCAGATAGCGCACGTCCGCCCCCTCGGGTCCGTCGATCCGCCACGTGCCGCCCACGGCTTCCGGGAAGGCCACCGCGAAGTCGCGGGAGTTCGCGAGCTTGCCGGCGTCACTCTGCCGGTCAAGTGACTTCGCGTCCGCGTTGTCGTCGTGCAGGATCAACACCAGCGGAAGCGGGTTGGCGGGATCGGACGGGGCATGGACGAGCAGCTCGCGGCCCGCCGACGCGTAGTCGCCGGGCAGGCTGACCCGCTGGGTCTTCGGGCGGTCACGGGTCCCGAGGTAGCCCCAGGCGACCACGATCACGACACCGACGATGAGCACGGTTCTCTTGTTTTTGCCCCACCATCCGGCGAGGGGATTCGACACCACGGTCCAACCGAACCACACCGCTGGCCGGGAAACGCCGCAAACCTGGCAGCAGATGACGACAAGACCGGGGTCAGACCGGGGCCTGTCCGCCTTGTCCCCCCCAAAAAAAACGCCAGGGGACGCGTCAGGTGACGGCCAACGCGCGGCGCCGGACCTGGCGCAGCACCTCCACCTCGCGGGGCGCGTCCAACGGCGGCAGCGGACCATGGACCCAGCTGAGCAGGAGATCGGCGAGGGCGGGGTTCTGCGCGAGCACCGGCCCGTGCAGGTAGGTGCCGATGACCCGGCCATCCACGATGCCGTCCGTTCCGCCGTCACCGTCACCGATCCCGAGCCGGACCGTACCGAGCGGGATGCCGCTCGCGTCGGGCAACCGCCTCGTCCGCCCGGCGTGATTCTCATACCCGTACAGGGTGGGCAGGCCGAGCCGTGCGTCCGGTTCCACCACGATGTCCCCGACCGCACGCGCCGGCGGCGCGTCCGACGGGCCGAAGGAGCGACGGGTCTCCACGTCGACGAGATTCAGCCCCCCGTGGATCTCCCCACCGGATGGGAAGGTCGCGCCGATCACCTGGTAGCCGGCGCACACGGCGAGCACCGCCGCTCCCGAGCTCACCGCTCGCCGGATCGCCCGGTTCTGCCGGATGCCGTCCGCGGCGAGGACCTGCGGTGCGTCCTCGCCGCCGCCGAGCAGGTAGATATCACAGCTTTCGGGCACCGCCGACCCCGCAGGAACGTTCACCACCTCAACCGGCAAACCACGCCAGCGCAGGCGCTGGGACAGCACGATCGCGTTACCGCCGTCGCCGTAGGTACCAAGCAGCTCGGGGTAGATCAGCGCGATCCTGGTCGCAGAGCCGCCCGTCATCGCGTGGATCCCCTCATCTCGCGCACAACCTCGCCACGTGCACAACCTCGCCACGTGCACAACCTCGCCACGTGCACAACCTCACTGCGTGGACCTCACCAGCAGATCGCGGAACGCCGTGTAGTTGGCGACGACGTCGACCACCTTCTCGTTGGCGGCCAGGGCCGCGTCCTGCGCGCTGGCATACACGCTGTGCGGCACCTCCGCATAGGCCAGCCGAACGCTCATGTCCTCCTTGCGCTCCCCGGTGACCAGCACCTGCCGGCCGGCGAGCCGTTCGAACGGCACGTCCCAGATCCAGGACGGATCCCGCCCGTCAGCGGTCTGGGAGTTGAAGTCGATGACGACAGGCCGCGGCGGCGCGTCCGCCAACAGCTCCATCATCTCCACCCAGCCAGCGGGGTTCTTCGCCAGCAGCAACCGGCCTCGATGGCCCTCCTCGCCGAGCGCCACCTCCTGATAGCGACCCTGCACATCGCCCAGGCCGGTCATGGCCGCAAGCGCATCCTCGATCTCGATGCCGAACTCCCGGGCTGCGGCGGCGGCCATCGCCGCGTTGCCGAGGTTCACCCGTCCGGGCAGATCGAGCCGGGCCTCGATGGTGCGGCCGTACCAGAACAGTTCCCGGGAGCCGGTGACCGCGACGATCGGCTCGGGCCTGGCCAGCCCGCACTCGGACCACCAGCCGCTGCTGTTGCGGTACAGCAGCCGGGCGCACTGCGGGCAGACCATCGCGTCCGCCGTCCAGTTCTGCCCCGCCGACACCCAGACCTGCCGGTGCCAGCCCGCCGCCGCCCAGGCCACCAGGGGATCATCGACGTTCGCGACCACCGTCGTGTCGCGCAGCTCCGAGCCGAGCTCGCGCCACATGGCGGCGATGCGCCGCGTCTCGTTGGACCGGTCGAGCTGGTCACGGCTGATGTTCAGCAGCAGGACCACCCGCGGCGAGATCTCCCTGGTCACCTTCGACAGCCAGATCTCGTCCACCTCGAGAGCCGCCGCCGCGTCAAACGGCGGCCGGGACAGCGCGGCCAGCACCCCGGGCGCCATGTTCGCCCCGCCGCTGTTCGACTTGACCGGCCCCAGGGTGCCCAGGGCCCGGGCAAGCAGCCTCGTGGTGGTGGTCTTGCCGTTGGTGCCCGACACGCAGGCGGTCATCCGGTGGGAGCCGACCTCGGCGAGCGCCGCCGGGGATACCCGCAGCGCGAGCTTGCCACCGATCATCTCGCCGGAACCACGGCCGAGCCGGCGTGACGCCTCGGCCGCCAGACGTTCAACGGCGAGCGCGGCCTGGGTCCTGGCGGTGAACCGGCGGGGGATTGATGTCGTCATCGCGGTTTCTACAGTGCCACGACAGCACCGGACTGCGAAGCCCGCCCCGTCTTCTGTTCCGATAGATCCCCGGTCCAGTCCCCGGTCATCGGCCCGGTACCACCCGGTAGCGCCCCCGGACGGGGGTTTGTTCCAGCCCGGACATTACCTCACGTGAGCTGGCGTTACCCATAGTCCGTTGGGTGCAGTTCGGCTCAGGTGAGATCGTCAGGGTGACGGTCGCCAGGTGGTGGGCTGGCGTTGATCAATAAGAGGG